>SGZM01000001.1 GCA_004214065.1 Gammaproteobacteria bacterium
TCAGTAAATATTCTACAATTAGAACATCTATCAACATTCTCCAATGCCAGTGAAAGTGTTTCAGCAAGCACTAATCCAGCATTTTTATTTCTTTCAAGTAAATGAAGGGCCATCCTTTGTGCCGATTTGGGCCCTACACCTGGAAGGCATTGAAAGGCTTCAATTAAACTATCTACTAATGGACTGACTTTACTCATTTCCTTGGTTCAATTGAAGATTCAATAACTTCTGCACCAAAAGCTTCAACTAAACTCCTAACATTTGGGTCATCTTCTATTGCTTTTTGGGCGTCTTCTAGTTCTTTTCTTTTTTCTTGCTCTTTAATCTTATTAGGAGAATTTTCAGAACCCTCTCCACTCTCGAAAAAAAGATTGCAAGGCGTTCCAAAGTATTTGCTAATAGAGTCTTGAAATTGTTTCCTATGTTTTCCACTGAAGATATTTAATTTCTCTTCTGGCATAGATAAATATATTACTGTCTCATCTACTTTTACAAAGTAACAATGCGAAGCGAGTTGCTTAGTACCTGGATCTAGACTCAATGCATCAAATATGTCCTTCCAGTTTGACGGAGTTATGGGTAGTGTTTCAATTGGCTCTATAGAAGCAGGTTCTAATTCCTCAGTGATAGATTTCTCATCTACCTCAATTTTTTTAACACTTTTAATTTCATTGATCTTTGGAGAATGTTCTTTGTTTACTTCTTCTTTATGAACTTTTTTTTTATTCTCCAACTCTTTGGGAATAAAAGAAAGCATTCTAAGCATAGCCATATCAAATCCACTAGAAAGGTTTGGCGCTAGCTCCATATCTCTCTTGGCAATCAACCCAATTTGATAAATTAACTGGAGATCTTCTTCAGAGAATAGATTCATTAAAGACTTAAAATCTTCTTTTTTTATTTCAATATCATCAAGAATGTCTTCTGATACTTTTGCAAAGGTCAGTAGCTGAATAGTTTCTAGGATCAAATCCATTAATCTAAAATAATCTATACTTTGCTCACCTATCTTTTTTAAGGCTTCTAGCAAAGAAACTGCATCTCCCTCTCCAATACAACTTATTAGATTAAATATATTATCTGAAGGTAAAGTACCGAGCATATCAGATACTTCCTGGTCAGTTAATGCGCCATCACAATATGCAATTGCTTGATCTGTTATGGTTAAGGCATCTCTTAAACTTCCCCTTCCAGACATAGCTATTTGTTCTACAGCACTATCTTCAAATGAAATTTCTTCTTCATTGAGTATAAATTTCAATCTATTTGTGAGTTGTTTATTGGTTAGATTTTTTAGATTAAATTGTAGGCACCTTGATAAAACTGTAGCGGGAATCTTTTCAGGTAAGGTTGTAGCAAGAATGAAAATTACGTGTTCCGGTGGCTCCTCTAGAGTCTTTAATAACATATTGAAGCTCTGAGTTGATAGCATGTGCACCTCATCTAATAAGTACACCTTGTATCTAGAGGCGCTCGGCATATACATAACTGTTTCAAGTAGTTGCTTAGTGTCGTCTACTCCCCTACTAGAGGCAGCATCAATTTCCTGAAAGTCCATAAAGCTGCCTTCTGCTACTGACTCACAAGTAGAACATTTGTGGCAAGGTTTCGAATCTAAACTTTTTTCGCAGTTGAGACTCTTAGCTAAAATTCTTGCTATTGTAGTTTTGCCAACGCCTCTTGTTCCGCTTAAAACAAAAGCTTGATGTATCTTGTTCTGATCTAGACTATTACTAAGCGCCTGAACAACGTGTTCTTGGCCAACGACTTCAGAAAAGTCATTTGGTCTCCATTTTCTAGCTAAAACTTGGTAACTCATCTTTTATGGGTAGTATAGTTGATGTAAATTGATCTTTTATAAATTTTCCTTATTGAGCATAGAAAAAGCTTTATCTATGTCTTCAAATTCAAACCCTCGATAATTTAAAAATTTTTTTAGCTTTAGAATTTCTTTCATTTCCTCTGGTTTTTTTCCATTTGTTTTCTTTTCTAAAACTTCCAGGGCGTAAAAAGACCATTCTGTATCTGCTTGAATGGAGTTAAAAATACTCTCCTTAACACCTCGCTGGATTAGTTCATTTTTAATTCTTAATGGACCGAAACCTCTGTTCTTCCTGCTCTGAAAATAGCTCTCTGCAAAACGTTCATCGCTTAATAATCCATCTTCTACTAATTCATTTATAGAATCTTCTAGCAATTCCTTTGACTCTACTCTTTGGGACATTTTTTGAAAAATTTCTTTTGAGGAGTGCTCTCTTCTGGATAGAAAATCCATTATCTTTAACCTAATCGCTTTGGGTTCATCTAAAATTTTCATTCTTTATAAGTATATTCTTTCTAAAATAAATTAAAAACATATAGAATTAGGACATTAAAAACAAAAAAAATTATGCAATTAAACTATTTAAACAAACCCTACTTTGAAAACGGTTCTATAAAAAATATATCTGAGGTCTTAAAAGCTCATGGGATAAAAAATCCTCTTATTTGCACCGATCCTGGTCTTGCTTCAATGGGAATGTCAGACAAAATTAGAAATCTCCTTTCCAATGAACTCTCGCCTTCTTTTTATGAAGAAACGCCCGCAAATCCAACAGAACAAGCAGTAAATGACGCTTTGAAAGTTTACAAAGAAAATAATTGCGACGGGGTTATAGGTTTTGGAGGAGGTTCGAGTATGGATCTAGCCAAAGCTGTTGCTTTAATGGCTAATCATGAAGGGAATGTTGTGGATTATTCCGTGAATGAAGGGGGTGTTGGAAAAATTAATCAAACTATGCCGATGGTAGCTATACCTACCACTTCAGGTACTGGCAGCGAAGTTTCATTAGGTGCAGTAATTATTATGAATGATGGCAGGAAACTTATTCTTGCAAGTGACCATCTTAGGCCTGATGCTGCAATATGTGATCCTGAATTGACCTTAGGTCTTCCTCCTGTTCTTACAGCAGGTGCAGGAATGGATGCACTGACACATTGTATAGAAGCTATACTTTCGCCAGTTATAGACCCTCCTGCTGAAGCGGTAGGTTTAGATGGTGTCGAGAAAGTGATTGGAGAAGAGAGCTTAGTTAGAGCTGTAAAAAATGGTCAGGATAAAGAAGCGCGCTGGAATATGATGATGGCTTCAACAGAAGGTGCGATGGCTTTCTCTAAGGGTTTAGGAGCAGTTCATTCAATGAGTCATGCCATTGGTGCAGACCAAGAACTAAGATTACATCACGGAACGTTGAACGGTGTAATTTTACCTACCATTCTTAGGTTCAATAAAGATCATGTAGGTAATAAATATTCTAAGATATTAAGAGCGATGGGAAAAAATAGCTCAGTTGATCTGGCTGATGAAATTGAAATCTTAAATCAAGAGATTGGTCTACCAAATGGTTTAGGGGCAATGGGAGTTACCGAAGAAATGATACCAGGTCTTGTAGCTCATTCGATGACAGATCCAAGTAACGCAACTACACCTAGACTTCCTTCGCAAGATGAATGGGAGAGATTATTCTTAGACGCTATGTGAGCTAAGAGAGAATAAAGTAATTAAGGAAATATAGAATTAAAAAGATAGCTAAAGCTACCGTTATACAGCTTCTAAAAGAAAATTTCCTTCCAGACCAGTCAATTCGATCGTCTCTGTCGGTCTGAGACTTTGAAGCTTTCATTTTTCCTAAATAGAAAAATACTGCAAAGGAGAGCAATGCTAGACCACCAAATATGATGGTATTGAAGTCCATTTAGTTATTTCTTATTTTAGAAAGAAGTCTCAAAATCTCTAGATACAACCAAACCAAAGTGACCATTAAGGAAAATGCCCCAAACCATTCCATGTGTTTGGGTAAGCCATTTTCTGACCCTTGTTCAATGAAATCAAAATCTAGTACTAAATTTAACGCCGCTATGGCAACTACAAATAAGCTGAAGCCTATGCCCATTAGGCCGCTAGAGTGAATAAAACCTATCCCCTCTCCACCACCAAACATTAGCATCCCTATGTTTACCATATAAAGTAATCCTATTCCTGCTGTAGCACTAACTATCATTAGCTTGAAATTCTCAGTTGGTTTAATAATGCCTGTTTTATAGCAAACCAATAAAGAGGCTAAAGTTCCAAATGTTAATCCTATTGCTTGAATAGCAATCCCTGGGTACTGAGCTTCAAACATTACTGTTATGCCTCCTAAAAACAGTCCTTGCGATAAAGCGTAAAGAGGAGCTGTAAATCCCGCTGATTTGGGACGAAACATTGTAATTAAGGCCAAGACTAGACCACCTATAGCCCCAAACCCCATGAGCAAAGGATTTGGCATATTCCAACTAATGGCAGCAGTAGCAAAGCAAAGAGTTAAAAGAATTCCAGTTTTATTTACTGTTCCGTCTAAAGTCATTTTTTGAGAAGTAGGAAGATCTCTAAACTGAGCATCTTCGTCAAATCTATTTCCAAAAACTGGGTTACCAGACCTTCCAAAGGTATTTAAAGCTTGATGTCTTGACATAATTTATAAAGTTTTAAAATAAGTTAATTATATTATCTATTCCTAAAATCAAAATAGCTAGTGCTAAAGACCAAATCACGCAGGCTAGAATGGAACTTACGATAAATATGATAGATTTCATTGAGGAAATACCTGCAATAAAAGGGATGAATGGTCTTATAGCTGGAATTAATCTACCTATCAAAATTCCACTCCAGCCATACTTATTAAAGAAATTTTCTCCTCTAATAAAAATAGCTTCTCTTTTCTTTAAGAATTCTAAGTTTTTTAATTTAGGACCAAAAAATAGTCCTGAATAAAAGCTCAAAGTATCTCCTACCCAAGAGCCTATACCGGCTCCTATGCAGATATAGGCAAGTTTTATATCAGCTTCACTTAGACCGACGGCAAAAAGAAGTAAAATCACGCTAGGCCAAACCGCTCCAGAGATAAAGAATGATTCTAGAAAACCAATTAATAGCATCGCCAATCCAGCGTACTCGGGATTACTAATAATCCAATTTAAAAACTGTTCTGAATTCATTTAAGTTAGGATAATTAAATAGAAAGCTCAATTTTAAGGGAAATTTATGATAAAGAAATGGAAAAAGAACTCTTCGAAGTATTTACTAGAGAATAAAATTTTTAAAATGAGAGAAGATTCAGTTACCTCCCCTAAACTTGGTACCGATCATAATGTATGGGTGATGGAGGTGCCCACTTGGGTAAATATAATTCCAATAACTCCTCAACAAGAGGTTGTTATGGTAAACCAATATAGATTTGGCTCTGAAAAAGCGTCTCTAGAAATACCAGGTGGTATGGCTGATTTTGGAGAGGATCCTAAAGAAGCTGCAATCAGAGAATTAAAAGAAGAGACTGGTTTTGAAGGAAATAAAGTCATAGAAATAGGAAGAGTTGAATCCAATCCCGCAATTATGTCTAACCACACCTATACATATCTTGTATTAGACTGTGAAAAATCAAGTAATCAAGATTTAGATGGCACAGAAGATATAGAGATTATATTTAAAAAGATTAATGAAATTCCCTCCCTGATAAAAAACAGAGAGATTGAGCATGCTTTAGTTATAAGCGCTTTTTATTTTTATAATTTATATTTACAAAACTAAATGTATGGCGAAATCAGAAGAAGATTTAAAAGGAAAACTACTTTTCTTTGCTCCAAATGAAGAAGGATCCTCTTATTTTACTGATTCATTAATATATATTTGCGACCATAATGAAAATGGGTCGCTGGGATTAATTTTTAATAGGCCCTTAAATCTAGAACTTAATGACTTATTGAAGGGTATGCAGTTCACTGATGTAAGCGATATAAATGGAAATGTATTTTTAGGTGGCCCTGTTAATCCTGGTGCCATCTTTATACTGCATAGTTCAGATAAATCTTGGACAGGAACACTAAAGGTTAGTAAAAATATATCAATGAGCACAGCCTATGAGGCAATTGAAGATATAGCGCATGGGAATGCCCCGAAAAACTATATTCTTACTTTGGGCTATACAGGATGGTCACCTCATCAGCTACAAAGTGAAATTGCAGATAATGCCTGGATTAGCTTTGACGAAAACAGTGACTTAATCTTTAAAGTAGACCCAGAAGATCAAATAAATGAAATATCTAAAATTGTTGGTTATGATATTAGGATGATAAGTCCTAATTTTGGAAATGCTTGATAATGAAAAATAGTTTAATAATCCTTTTAACTCTGACATGTTTGGGGTGCTCCGGAGATATGAAAATACTTGAAGAGCGAATCAAAGCCCAAGCGGAGAAAAATAATACAGAAATGTCGGCAGTTGATATAAAGAAAACTGCTCTTTATTTAAATACTTGGAGTAAAGAAGACTTTTATCAAGAAGCAATTGATAAATTTCTAACAGATGACGAGTCAAACTTTCCAGAAGAAGTAGATGTTCTCTTTACAGGCAGTTCTAGTATTAGATTTTGGGAATCTCTGGATCAAGATATGAAACCCCTGAAAGTATTAAATAGAGGTTTTGGGGGAGCTCACATTACTCATGTTAATTATCATTTTGAAGATGTTGTGCTTCGTTATAATCCAAAAGCAATTGTATTTTTCTGTGGTACTAATGATATTACTGCCCTAAAAACACCCGAAGAGACTGTAAATGATTTCAAGATATTTAAGCAAAAAGTAAGGAAGTCCTTACCTGACATACATATATTTGTTATTGGTATAAAACCTTCACCGGCAAGACTGTATTTGGAGAATGAAGAGTTGGCATACAACAAATTAATTGCTGAATTGTCCTCTGAAGATGATCTACTTACATTTATAGATATTTGGGATGCCATGCTTACTGAAGAAGGAAAGCGTATTCCTGAACTCTTTGTCGAAGATGGACTTCATATTAATGCTGATGGTTACAAAATATGGACTAGGTTGGTAAGAG
Organism: Gammaproteobacteria bacterium; assembly: GCA_004214065.1. Taxonomy (GTDB): domain Bacteria; phylum Pseudomonadota; class Gammaproteobacteria; order Magnimaribacterales; family Magnimaribacteraceae; genus Magnimaribacter. The sequence continues at coordinate 6,915 of SGZM01000001.1, forward strand.
ATAGTTTGGGGAACTTATTTACTCTTTAGGCAATAAACCCAACATTTTATAACCAATAAAATCATCTGAAATTCCCGCTACAGGTCTACTGGGGAGGTCTCTTATAGGATAGGCAAGTGGTGTCACATCACTTTCTATCTTTTGGCCAACTTTTATCTCTGGTCTGTCCACACTAAAATGAAATTTGTCATCTCCTCGCGTAGATCCGTCAGCAAAGAAAATAGCTGTATGAACTATTCGGTCTTTGTTAGATAGATTGGGTTTAGCTCGATGAAATGTTAAACCATGATGAAAAGAAACATCTCCCGCTTTAAGTTCTTGATAACTAATTTCATCTGATTTTAAGTTGGATGTTTCTAAGAACTCTTTTTCGCTCACCTTTCCGGAAAAGATATCAATAAATTTCTTATCAGATAATTTATGAGAACCGGGATAAAACCCTAATTGCCCATTCGTTTTGTCAACATCACATAGAGGAATCCAAGCAGTGATAGTTTTAGCTTCTTTTATAGGCCAATAAGGCTGATCATGATGTGGATCTGTTTCTCTTCCGCCAGACTCCTTAACTAAAGCTTGATCGTGCCATAAACGAATTGCATCTACATCTAAAAGTTCAGACGCTATTTTACAAATCCTTTGATCAAAAGTTAATTTTCTAATATCAATATAGTCTTCCCATAAATTCTGACACTGTGTGAAGGATTTCTCGTATTCTGATTTATCTTCTAAAGCTCTCTCATCAAACTGTTTTCTCTCTTTAATAGCTTCTTTTACAACTTCTCTGTAAAATTCTATTTCAGAGGGCTCAAATACATCTCTTATGACAATAAAACCTTCGTCATTAAACCTTTTTTTTAAATCTTCGTGCATGCTTAAAGAACTTCAAAATAATCTATATAAGAATATCATAAAGTTCTTATTTCTTTGCGCGGTTATCACATGCAACCCGTTTTTACATAGTGGAGAGCAATATTACGATAGTAATTCAAATATAACTTTAATAAGTAACACGCAATCTATTCAGCCTAACGGAAAACTCATTGTTGGCATTAAATTTGAACTTGAAGAAGGCTGGCACACCTATTGGAAAAATCCTGGAGATGCAGGAGAAGGGGCTTCCATCGCATGGGATTTATCTGAAGGGCTCACTGCCTCTAAAGTTCTTTGGCCAGGTCCTGAAAGGATCCCGGTAGAACCCTTAATGACCTTTGGTTATAACGATGAAGTCATATTGTTAACAGAAATTTCATCTGATGAGAACGTACAGTTTCCATTAAATATTCAAGCTCAGGTCGGTTGGTTTACTTGTAAAGAAATATGTATTCCTCAAGAAGGAATTGTTGAGCTTAAGATTGCAAATGGCGATTTTATTCCTTCAAAAAATAATGAAGAAATTAATAATTACTTAGAGTCAGTGCCAACTCGCTTCAATCAGGAGTACAGAGTTGAAAAACTTGATGATAAATATTTTCTGCTGACAGACATAGATAATGGAAAGCATTTTGACGATATTTATTTCTTTCCAAATGAGTATGGATTAACCAGCTATACCGAAGATCAAATTTATGAAAAAAATCTTAATAGCTTTACTCTAGAGATTAAAGCCTCCAAAGCGAAACTAAATTTAGATAGATTTGAGGGTGTAATAGAAACATTAAACTCTGATGGTAAAAACTATTATGAAATCTCTTTTCCACTACAAAATAAAGTTAAGGATGATAGTCAAAATATAGTTTTATTAATACTTTTTGCATTCATTGGAGGCTTAATTCTAAACATCATGCCGTGTGTATTTCCGATACTTAGTATCAAAATACTCAGATTTGTTGAATATAGCGAGAACTCTTCCAGCCAAACTTATAAATTTGGTTTATTTTATAGTTTAGGGGTAATCTTAAGTTTTCTACTAATTGCATTTACTCTATTAGCCTTTAAATCTAGTGGGGAAGTAATAGGTTGGGGATTTCAACTTCAATACCCACTTGTTATTGCAATACTCTTCTACTTATTTGTTGCTTTAGGATTTATGTTCATGAGCAATCTAGTATTTGGAAGTCAACTAGGACAATTAAGTGTTGCAGCTCAAGTTAAAAATGAATCCTTAGAGTCCTTTTTAACCGGTATCTTGGCAGTTGTTGTTGCCTCACCCTGTACCGCTCCTTTTATGGGTTCAGCTATAGGATTTGCTCTATTACAGCCTAGCTTAAACTCCATATTCATATTTTTAAGTTTGGGAATCGGTTTTGCACTCCCTTATTTAATTCTCAGTATCAAACCTGCACTACTATCTTTTTTACCAAAGCCAGGTGCCTGGATGGAAACATTTAAACAATTCATGGCATTTCCAATGTGGGCTTCAGCTCTCTGGTTGCTTTGGGTCTTAAGTGGTCAAGTAGATCCCGATACAGTAATCCTTGTGTTGATTGGTGGTTTATCTATTAGCCTAGCTTTATGGTTACTGGAGAGGAATACTTCTGAAATACTGTTTTTTAAATGGTTAGTAAGACTTGCAGTTCTAGTTATATTTGCAGTTTCAATTTGGATCCTTCCAACTTCTTATAGCACTCAAACTTCACAAAATCAGCAGGATATAACTTATAGCGAGGAACTATTAACGGAATATAGAGATGATAATGAACTTATTTTCTTAAATTTCACAGCGGATTGGTGCATCACTTGTAAGGTCAACGAAAGTGTAGCTCTCAACTCAGAAGAAGTAAAAGCGTTGATAAAACAAAAGAATATCAAGTATTTAGAAGCTGATTGGACAAGAAAAAATGAAGCTATAGCAAAAAAATTAGAGGAATTTGGTAGGTCTGGAGTTCCGTTATATCTGCTGTACCCTTCAACAGGAAAACCAATTATCTTGCCTGAAATTCTAACTGAGGATATTCTATTAAATTATTTAAATGAGTTAGGATAATGAATAGACTACTGATATCTTTTGCTTCCCTTTTATTATTTTCTCAATCCTTTTATGGATACGTAAATAATGAAGAAGCTTCACCTAATTTCATGCTATCAAATAGTTATGGAGAAGAAATATCTCTGAATTCATTCAAAGGAAAAAAAGTTATTCTAGAATGGACAAACCATGGTTGTCCTTTTGTTGCAAAACATTATAAAACTGGAAACATGCAAGCTAGCCAAAGTTTTGCGTTAGAAGAAGATGTGATTTGGTTGAGTATTATTTCTTCAGCTCCAGGGACACAAGGATATGTTTCTCCTGAAGAAGCAAATATATTGACTTCAACAAGAAATGCCTCTCCTTCTCATGTTCTTTTAGATCCAACTGGATCAGTTGGTAAGATGTTTGACGCTAAAACAACGCCTCATATGTATATCATCGATGAAAAGGGATTAATGAAGTACCAAGGAGCTATTGACGATGCTGGCGGAAGAGGCTTCATGTTCAAAGACCTCCTAAAAGCAAAAAACTATGTATTAGAAGGACTTAACGAGCTTAAGGCCGGTAAAGCAGTATCATCTCCAATTACCAAGCCTTATGGTTGCTCCGTTAAATACGCTTCATAAATTTTCTATTCTGGCGCTTTAAATACTGAACCTAATTTCTGACCCAATCCCATGTCTCCAGAAAATTTAACCTTGCCTTGCATGAAAGCCCCCATAGCGGCTTGTTGATCGCCAGAAAATACTTTCTCCATGGTCTCTTGGCTATCGAAAGTAAGGGTTAACCCAGGGTCATCATGATTACCTTCTTCTACTGCTAAAGCTCCGTCATTTATATCAACATAAAAGTTCGTTAGATCTTCGATATTAATTTGAATTGTGGCTTCAATTCCTTTAGAACCATCTGAGTCGAATGCAGTTTCAAGTCCCGTTTTTAATTCTTCAAAAGTTGCCATATTTACTCCATTTAATTTATGTTGAGTAATCTTCTCAAATTAAGGACACTTAAACCACCTTATGTTCAACAAAATTGGTAAAATTTTTATCATGGAAAGAAAAGATATAGATCAAGATTCAAAAAATGAATTTTCGAATAAGGTAAATGAGCAAGCAGGGAGAACTTCTCTTCATAAGATAGAAAATACTCAGTTCATGACAGAAGATCAGAAAAGAAGCTGGAATGAATGTGGATATATATTAGTTCCTAATTTTGTTGAAGAAGGTTTCTGTAATGAAATGAATGATGCTGTAATCGATATTATAAAATCTATAGTTCCTGAAGATGGAGCCTTTAGTCATGCCTACGCAGGAGATGGCCACATAGCTATAAGAGAAATGAAACCTAGTCCTAATGCTACAAAGATAGAAGATGAAATCTCAAAGCTATTCCGAATACACTCTAAAGGTATTTTTAATCAGTTCATAAGAGGTGAAACTTTATGCAATTTATTAGAGGATATCTTAGGGCCAAATATTGACTGTTTCTTAAGCCAGTTTATTTTTAAGAATCCTGGGGCATGGGGTCAGCCTTGGCATCAAGATTCTTCTTATTTCCCTTTTGACAGAGAACCACAAGTAGCAGCTTGGCTTGCTACAAGTGAAGCAACATTGGAAAATGGATGCCTTGTTGTCCTACCTGGTTCACACCAAGAAAGTCTTCATGATCATCTCCCAGATGAAAGAGAAGGATCAAACTACGGATATACTGAAATTAAAGATCATGACTTTAGTCAAGAAACACCTATGACCTTAAATAAAGGCGATCTATTGTTATTTCATAGTTTTTTAATGCATAAGTCATTTGATAATAAATCTAATTCAAGAAGAACTGCCATGGTTTATCACTTTGCTGAAACTGGAACAGGGTATGGAGAAGTAGACAGCCCAACAAATGAATGGATCTCAATAAGAGGAAGAGGTTTGAATGCTTAGATTTTTAAAGTGGACTGGAATAATCTTAAGTCCTTTCATTCTTATTTTTCTTTATGTGTATATATCTTCTTCAGGCTTAATAGGTGAGCTACCTGAAGATGGAGAGTTGGTTTATTCACCAAGACCAATAGATGTTAATTCCCTTACCGAAAAGCAGATATTTTTTGGAGATCTACATGTTCATACTACCTTTTCTCAAGATGCTTTTCTCTTTAGCCTTCCAATGCTGCAGGGTGAAGGGGCCCACCCGCCTTCAGATGCATGTAATTTTGCTCGTTTCTGCTCGTCTTTAGATTTTTTTTCAATCACGGATCACGCTGAAGGCATGACAAAAAAAATGTGGGATGACAGTATTGAATCTATAAGAAATTGCGATGCTATTTCAGAAGGTGTCAATAAAGATCTGGTGGTATTTGCAGGATGGGAATGGACGCAGATGGGCCTCTCACCGGACACTCATTTCGGTCATAAGAATGTTATCCTGAGAGACCTAGACAATGTCCCTGATGTCCCAATAGGAGCTGGCTTAACAGGTTTAGATTTATTAATAGAAAATGATCTAACTCCCTTCTTACCTCTTGTAGCTGATTTTCCTCCAGAATCAATTGATTTTGATTTTCTTAAATTTAGAGAAGAAAGTTATTCAATTCCATTTTGTGATGAGAATATGCAGGAAGATCAAGAATGCAAAGAAAGGGCTAAAACTCCTAAAGAACTCTTTAGTAAAATTGATGAGTTGGGATTAGAGGCAATCGTAATACCTCATGGAACTTCTTGGGGAATACATTCACCACCTAATTCTAAAATGAGCTCGCAGCTTTCTAATGATAATCATGATCCTGAAAAACAAAGGCTCATGGAAGTCTATTCAGGTCATGGTAATTCTGAGATCTATAAAAATTTTAAACATTCTGAAGAACTGTCTTCTGGAAAGTTCAAGTGCCCTCTTCCTACTGATGGATTTGAACCATGCTGCTGGAGGGCAGGAGAAATTGTTAATGAACAATGTTTGAAAGAAACTGGTCTAGCCTGTAATGATAAGGCCGATCAAATAAGAGAGGAATTTGCTAATAATGCTTCTAGCTTATTAAGATTCGGACTGGTTAAAGATGCTACAGAAGAAGATTGGAAACAATGTGGACAGCTAAAGGACTCTTTCCTTCCAGCTTATACATATAGACCTGCTATGAGCGCACAAGCTGCATTAGCCTCTCAAGTTAGAACTGGAGATGTTTTAAATTCATTTAAATTAGGCTTAATCGGCTCAACGGATAACCATAAAGCTAGAGCAGGTTCAGGTTATAAAGAATTTGCGAGAAAATCTATGGGAGATTCTTGGGGTGCTAAGGATCACCTTACTTGGATACTGCCTCCCGAGAGAGGAGCTTCTTTTTACTCTACAGGAGGCCTAGTAGCTGTTCATTCAGATAAACTTGAACGAAACAATATCTATAATTCTTTGTACGAAAGAGAAGTATATGCAACATCTGGCGAGCGAATTCTTCTTTGGTTTAATCTTCTAGAAGATGACCAAGAAATACCTATGGGTAGCGAATTTTCTACTTCTAATAATCCTAACTTTGAAGTTAGAGCAGTAGGATCTTATAAACAATTACCAGGATGTCCAGACTACGTTAATAACGCGATGCCTAAAGAGGAAATTTCAAGACTTTGCCTGAATGAGTGCTATAACCCGAGCAATGAGAGACATTTAATCGATAGAATAGAGGTAATTAAAATTAAGCCTTCTGAAGACTTAAGTTCTATAGATCAATCAATACAAGACCCCTGGCAGGTTTTTGAGTGTGAAGACAAAGGTCAAGGTTGTGCTGTTTCCTTTCAAGATGAGTCTTATAAAAAAGACAAGGTAAGTTCTGTTTACTACGTCAGAGCTATTCAAGAGGAAACTGATGCAGTTGGAGGAGACCCATTACGTTGCGAGTTCAATGATCAAGGAGAATGTGTAAAAATTAAACCCTGTTACGCAAGCGGACCAGATTTTGAACCTACAGATGATTGTTTGGCACCTATTGGCGAGAGAGCTTGGTCATCACCAATTTTCTTAAATTATCTCAACCTCTAGTAAAGGTGTTAATATGTCTCACTATAATTAATTAATAGATGGATTTTAGCGGTAATCATATCCTTTCTATAGATCAATTCGATCGTGCAGATATAGAAAAATTATTCTCCGTAGCGGACAATCTAGAAGCTTTTGCTTCAAAACAAAAAATAACCAGAGTTCTTGAAGGGGCTATATTAGGCAATATGTTTTTTGAACCAAGTACCCGAACCAGAATTAGTTTCGGGGCTTCTTTTAATCTTCTTGGTGGAAATGTTAGAGAGATAACTGAGGTTGGAAGCTCTTCTCTAGCAAAAGGAGAATCCCTTGCAGATACCGCTCAAGTATTAAGTGGATACAGCGATATTATTGTCATGAGGCATCCAGAAAATGGATCGGTCCAAAAGTTTGCTGAAGCTAGCCGTGTTCCTGTAATCAATGCAGGTGATGGCTCTAATGAACATCCTTCGCAAGCCCTACTTGATCTTTACACGATTCAGAAAGAATTATCACAGAACAATAAATCTTTAGATAGTCTGAGAATAGCCCTAGTGGGCGATCTAAAGTATGGAAGAGCGGTCCATTCTTTATGCAAAATTCTCTCTCTATATTCAAATGTTAAATTGAATCTGATATCACCTGAAGAGCTTAAACTTCCTAAAGATATTTTAAATCAGCTAAACAATTCAGGAGCTAACGTTGTACAAACAGAAAACTTAGAAGAAGGAATTTCTGAAGTAGACATTATCTACGTAACTAGAGTTCAAGAAGAAAGGTTTAACAATAAGCAAGATGCTAATAAATATAGGGGCCTTTTGAGTCTCAATCAGTCAATTTATACAGCAAATTGTGAGCCTAATACTGTGATCATGCACCCTCTTCCAAGAGATTCTAGAAGCGATGCCAATGAATTAGACAGTGACTTATATGCTAATCCAAATTTAGCTATATTCAGGCAGGCAGATAATGGAGTAGTTATTAGAATGGCTATGTTTGCCCTAGTCCTAGGAGTTGAAGAGAAAATAGAAGATACGTCTAAACCTGTTAATTGGAAAGTGGGTTTGAATTCTTAATTTAAAGCACCTTCAATATCTTCAATTAAATCCTCAAGCGCTTCTATGCCAACAGACAGCCTAACCAGTCCATCACTAATTCCTATTTCTTCTCTGACCTCTGGAGGTATAGATGCATGTGTCATAATCGCTGGATGTTCAATAAGACTTTCTACTCCACCTAAACTTTCTGCAAGAGAGAATATTTCTGTTCTTTCTAAGAATATTTTTGCGCTGTCTAACCCACCCTTCAATACAACAGAGATCATTCCTCCAAATTCTCTCATTTGCTTCTTAGCTATGTCGTGCTGAGGATGGCTCTTTAAACCAGGATAAATTACTTTTTCAATTGAATCATGAGATTCTAAGTAAGTGGCTATTTGAAGGGCATTCGAACAATGCCTTTCCATTCTCACGGGAAGCGTCTTTAAACTTCTCAATAATAAAAAAGAGTCAAATGGGTTCATAATTGATCCAACTGCATTCTGAAGATACAGTAATTCACTGGCTAGTTGTTCTTGTCTGTCAGAGCAAACAACTACCCCTCCAATAAGGTCAGAGTGTCCATTTAAATATTTAGTAGCTGAGTGCACAACGATATCAAAACCAAAATCTAGTGGGTTTTGAACAAATGGCGAACAAAAGGTATTGTCACAGACCGAAATCAAATCATTATCTTTTGCAAATTTAGCAATTACTTCTAAATCAGCAATTTTTAAAAGAGGATTAGTGGGTGTTTCTATCCATATCATCTTCGTTTTATCAGTAATTGAAGATTCCAAGGTTTCAGGATCACTTAAATCACAGAAGGTAAAATCAAGACCTGCAGAACGTTTTCTTACATTTTCAAAAAGTCTATAAGTACCTCCGTACAGGTCATCCATGGCTATGACATGATCTCCTGAAGAAAGTAGTTCTAGAACTGTTGCACTAGCTGACATACCTGATGCAAAAGCGAAACCGTAAGTACTGCCTTCTAGATCAGCTATACAAGCCTCTAGTGCTTTCCTGGTTGGATTGACACTTCTTGAGTAATCATAACCTTTATGTACACCAGGGCTTTCTTGTACATAAGTAGAACTAGTATAAATGGGGGTCATAATCGCACCAGTAGTGGGGTCTGGCTCTTGCCCGGCATGTATGGCTCTTGTTTCGAAACCTTGTTTGGTATTTTTTTTAGTCATAAAGCTAATTTAATTTATTTCTATAATAGTTGATTAAATCAACTTTGGTTATGAAGCCAATGAAGGTTTGTTCTTCATAAATAATTGCTACCTTCCCTTCAGATAGGATAGCAAGCAGCTCTTCTTCAGAAGCATCGGATTGCAATATATCTAGTTTATCTATCATATGCATGGAGACTTCACTTGAAAATTCTGCCGGGTCTTTACTTACACAAAAAAGTAAATCTTCTTCATCTAAAACACCTAATAATTCACCTTCATTGATTACTGGGATTTGAGAGATATCAGAAGCTCTCATACGATTATATGCAACAAGCAAAGAGTCCCCAGAAGTCACAGTGATCATTTCCCCTTTATCAGCTCGCCTATTGATTAAGTCTCTTAAGTCACCAAACTTTTCAAGATCAAGAAGATTATTGTCATGCAACCAGGATTTGTTAAATGCCTTAGATAAATATTTATTACCGGTATCACAAATAAAGGTAACGACATTTTTATGTTCTTTTTGCTTTCTACACCATTTCGCTGCCGCTGCAACCAACGTACCGGTAGACGATCCCCCTAGGATGCCCTCTTCTTTTAATAAAACTTGAAGCACTTCGAACGCTTCTTTATCAGATACAGTCTCCGCATCATCCATAAGAGATAGTTCAAAGTTATTGGGTATAAAATCTTCGCCAACTCCTTCAACCAACCAGCTACCGCCTTCATATGAATATTCTCCTTTAAGAATTGCATCAGCAACGATTGAACCTTCAGGATCAGCAGCAACCATACTTATGGAAGGATCTTGAGATTTAAAATATTCCGCCAGTCCAGTAAGTGTTCCGCCGGACCCAACCCCAGCCACTACAGCATCTATATTGCCTCCCATCTGCTCCCAAATCTCTGGTGCAGTGCCTGTTCTATGCGCCAGTGGATTTGCAGGGTTTGAAAACTGATTAGCTAAAAAGGCACCAGGCGTTTCACTAAGAATTTTTCTAGCTAAGTCTTGATAATATTCAGGATGTCCTTCTGGAACATCTGATCGAGTTAAGACTATTTCAGCTCCAAGTCCTTCTAGGTGTAAGATTTTCTCTCTGCTCATTTTGTCAGGTATGACAAGAATAATCCTGTACCCCTTCAAGGCAGCAATTAGAGCCAAACCAATGCCAGTATTGCCAGCAGTAGCTTCAATAATAGTTCCTCCAGGTTTTAGTTCTCCAGATTTCTCAGCTTCTTCAATGATTGAAAGTCCAATTCGATCTTTAATAGAGCCGCCAGGATTATTAGATTCTAACTTAACATACAAGTCGCATGGTCCAGTATCAAGTGACTTTAACTTAAGAATAGGTGTGTTCCCAATTAGATCAATTAGAGATTCTGTAATATCCATATCTTTTTTCATAATGTACAATTTTTACATTAAATTAAACAAAATGATACGCAGCAATATGGAGGTGAGATCATGGAAGATAAGAATCTAAAGCAAAAAGAATTCTGGTCAGGAGCTGGCGGGGATGTTTGGGTGAATAAACAAAGAGAAATGGATATTATGCTCAACCCATTAGGCCAAAGGGCAATTGATAAACTAGCATTATCTCCCGACAAAATAATCTTAGACATAGGTTGTGGATGCGGAGCAACTTCATTAGAAATCGCAAAACAAATTCCTCAAGGTAAGATAATAGGGCTTGATATATCAGTGCCTATGCTTGATCAAGCTTCTAAATTAGCTTCAGAGATGTCTCTTATGAATACAGAATTTCAAGTCAAAGATGTTCAAGTTGAAGAGTTAAAATCTGAGTATTTCGATATAGCTTTCTCAAGATTTGGAGTGATGTTCTTTGAAGATCCCTTCGAGGCTTTTAAAAATATACACAATTCTTTAAAACAAGACGGTCAATTAAGTTTCGTTTGCTGGCAAAATGCTTCACTAAACCCATGGCAAAGTTTATCAATGCAAGTAATTAAGCAATTTCTTGATTTACCTGCCCCTCCTCCACAGAGTCCAGGACCATTTGCATTTGAAGATAAAGAATATATAAAAGAAATTCTAGAAGTCTCAGGATTCCAGGAAATTGTCATAACAGACAATCAAGAAGATATTGTTATGTTTTCAGGTAAGTCAATTAGAGAAGCTAGTGAAGATTATTTAACTATTAATCCGGTTGTTACTGAGATGCTAAAAAATTCTGGTGATGAATTAAAAGAAGAAATTTTAGAGGCATTAATAACTAAGTTTTCTGATTTTCATAAAAATGAGGGGCTTCTTTTTCCAAGTGCAACTTGGATTGTTACTGCAAAGAAGTAATTGAACTCCTTTTGAGACCAAAAGCCTTTATTTGCACCCTTTTAGGCTAAAAAGTAATAAATTGAGTAAAGTTTATTTGGCATGTGAATTGCATAAGTATATGCATGAACAATAAAAAAACTTTAAAACTTAAAACTATTGGCAAGATAAGTAGAGAGATTAGTTACTTTATTCCATTATTTATGGGTGTGTATTTCGTAGCTAGCTTTGTGAGCTGGACTTAAAAGCATGTCAGCAGAAATAACTCCCAAAAAAATCAAGAAAAAATGGGGCATGGAGATGAGTGATTCGCTAAGAACCACCCTCGCCATTAGAATACTAGTTGTGTATGTAGTGTTCGATACTATTGCAGACTTTTTATAATCTAACCAAATTTACAAAAAGTAAGCTTATTACCATCTAGATCTCGCACGTAACAACCATAGAAAGTAGGAACTCTCTGTCCTGGTTCCCCATCATCTTTGGCTCCTAATTCAATAGCCTTTTTATATAGAGCATCCACATCTTCAGTTGTTTCTAAAGTTATCCCAACCATGCTTCCGTTTCCTACAGTAGCTTCTTCTCCATCATAAGGCACAAATACGGCAAAGTTTGTATCGTCTCCGGGTATAGTCCAGAAGAAACTTCTTTCGTTTGGTCCGAAACTAGTAACACCTAAATCTTCAAATAATGCATCGTAGAACTTTTTAGCTCTCTCTAAATTATTAGTTCCAACAGTTACATATTTAGCGATCTTTCCCTTCATACCTTCTCCTTTATTTTAGTTTTATTAAATTCATTACGAGTTTTGAATTCTAAGACTGTAGCATTAATACAATATCGGGGTAAGCCATTTGGTCCATCAGGAAAAACATGGCCTAGATGGATATCTGAAGATACGGACCTTATTTCGATTCTTCTCATCCCATAACTGTTATCAGCTCTTCTATAAACTGAACCTTCAACTGGCCTTGTAAAAGATAACCATCCAGTTCGAGAATTAAATCTATCTTGTGTATCAAATAGAGCGGCACCGCTTAACTTATCAATAAATACTCCATCTGGAGTATTTTTAAAAATTTCATATTCCTTACAGAATCTAGCATCGGTGCCTTCATTAAACGCTACTCTATAAGCCTCACTATCGCCTAACTTGAAAAAACCTAAAGCCTTATAAAATTCTTTCGGTGTCAGGTATCCTTGATAACCAAAAACTTCGCTTCCATTCTCTAGAAATAAAATAGTTGGAGTGGCCCAAGTGGGGGTTTTGATAGAAAGGCCCTCTAAATTTGAAGCCTTCCTGTAGCTTAAAGGTATATTACCTGCATAGTTGTCAGATACATCTTCTCTAAATTTGTTGCAATAAGGACAAAACCCCTCTGGCTCAATGACAACAATATTCTTACCGACTTTTAGAGGTTTATTGTCTGGCTTAAATTGATTACCTCCTCTTACAAACTTAACTCCTGTTGAGTGATCGGGGCAATATCCATTTGGATTTTTCTTTATATAGTCTTGATGATAGCTTTCTGCCTTGTAAAATTTATTTAATGGCTTAACGGCTGTTTTTATATCTCCATACCCATCTTCGTTGAGTAATAATTGGTATTCCGAAATAAGTTCCAAGATTTGTTTTTCTTGAGAGATATCTGAATAGAGAACTATGGATCTATATTGAGTTCCAATATCATTACCCTGTCTATTAAATTGCGTAGGATCATGAGATTCTAAATAGTGAATAATCAGATCCTCTAACGAGATTAAATTTTTATTATAAGTAACTTCAACTACCTCAGCATGATTGTTAGGATTAAATTTATTCTTAAATTTTGTTATTTCCCTATAGCTAGGCTTAACACCATCACCATCAGCATAACCAGATACAGCATCGACAACTCCATTTAGAGCCTCATAACCTTTTTCCGCACCCCAAAAACAACCAGAACCTAGAACTATTTTTTCTAAGTGAATTGTGGATTGTGTATCTTCTGAGGATATTAAGAAGCTGAAAGAGGCAACAATAACAAAAAAAATCTTTTTCATACTCAATTAGAAACCCCAGTTATTGTTAGCTAACCAATTCAGAGAAATTACTAGACCCCAGATAGATTGCACACTCAAGACTAAGATCGATCCTGCTGTCCCTATAGCCCGGAAAATACTTGTAGCTTCCGGTCTCGTAATTCCATAAGCATGGGAAATTCTAGATAGTAAAAAAATGTCTCCAAGGATCATTATAGAAATATTCGATATTTGCCCTACAGTCTCTAGAAGGAACAAAAGGATCAAGAAAAAAAGTGCATTTTCAAGAAGATTACCATGCGCCCTGGTAATCTGTAACATTTCAAAATTATCACCTAGACCTAAATTTGTTTTTGTTTCAAACCTTTTCCTACCTGTTAAAAAAGATAAGACTAAAGCTATTATCGTTAGTGCACATGCATAGAAAAGGGTAAGCATATTAATTCCTATAATTTAATCAAATAAGCATGTATTGTAATAAAGTTAGCAAAAATGGGGTAGCAAATGAAATTCTTAACACTAATTGTAGCGATCATGCTTATTTCAGGATGTGCAGTAGCAAGTTTGGCTGGTACTGTGGTGTCAACAACCGTAAAAGTCGTCGAGGTTCCATTTAAGATAGTTGGAAGTGTAATAGATGACAATGATGAAGAGGAGAATGAAAAAGAGGATGATAATTAAGATAAATGGTAGACACGAGTGGACTCGAACCACCGACCCCCACCATGTCAAGGTGGTGCTCTAACCAGACTGAGCTACGTGTCTATCGTTGATTTGAAGCATTATATAGACAAATTTATAAGTGTGATTACAAATTTTAAGGGCCAATTACGGGACGAAAAAGCATCTTTTGTTACCCTTACCAGCCAAGAGGGATCTGTTGCTGCGGATTGAATACCTTTGGACCAAATAACGGATAAGCTTTTGATGCCAAAGATATCTCGTCTAAGCTTAGATATTCACTTGGAAGTAGCTTAAAGACGTCAAGGCCTCTTGTAATTTCGGTCCCATAAATATAACCATTGTAATAGTATGCTGACCAATAACCCCCAGTGACAAGAACCTTCTCATCGATTGGACCTCTATCAAAATAAGCAATTTCTATTGGATCTGAAGAGTCAGTAAAATCAAGAATAGAAATTCCCCCTTGGTACCAAGCTTGTACAAAAATATCTTTTCCAGAAACAGGAATTAAGGATCCGTTGTGGGCAACGCAGTTTTCAGTTTCTAATTGTGGTGCAGGCATTTTATAGTGACTTCTAAACTCTAACTTGTTATCGACAATATCGTAAATTGCATTGGCACCCCAATCTAGAGGATCCCATGCCCTGCATCGAGCCCTGCCTCCTCCGCCCCATTCATCCGTAAAAATAACTTTCGTACCATCATTATTAAATGTTGCTGAATGCCAATAAGCAAAGCCAATATCTGTAACTACATCAATTCTTTCTGGGTTATAGGGATCAGAGATATCAAACAATATTCCATTTCCTGAACATGCTCCAGCAGCTATATTTCCAGAAGGAAAAACTGTTATATCATGACATTGATCAGTTCTTCTTGTGTCTTGTGTTTCTTCGCCATGATCTCCTCCAGCCCATAATCCACCTAGGGCTCCTGTTTCAGGATCTGCAAAAACAGCAGGACTACTAACAATTCTTGATAGAGATGGATCTGAGACTGGTATTTCAATTATGTCTATTCTAAAAAGCGCTGTACGACTGTCTCCAGGAACATTTCCTATACAACTCTCTAATTCTTCTTCGTCCCTTACGCTTGCAGTGCCAGAGTTATAAACAATAATTTTTCCTTCAGGTCCTGGTCCAGAAACTACAGAATGTGTATGCGAACCTCGGCAAGTTTGAACAGCACCAACTTGCTTCGGTTGATATAGGTTTGATATATCAAAAATTCTTAACCCTCTAAATCTATCAGCGCTAGCTTCCTTAGAAACTCCTTCTAACCCGCAATCTAATCTACTTCGGGTCTGCTCAACTGACATAATGAGCAAATCTCCAACAATTGAAACATCTCCTTGACCCCCTGGACAGACAACTGAAGATTGGAGTTCGGGAATTCCAATTTTATTGATCTTATAAAGATTAAAACCGTGATAACTTCCTGCAACCAGAATATCATCCCTAAAAGCCATATCGGTATTAGCAAAACTAAGTATGGGTGAACGAAGAGACCTGGATAAACTTTCTGTTGTCTTAACTTTGTTCTTTTGTTCTTCAACCGTAGGATCCTTAATCCCTTTAGCCTTAGGATTAGTAGGGTCAAAGAATCCAACAGGTTTTTTTAGAGATGAGACCAGTTCCAGATTTAGTATTGCTTGTTCAGCATCATAAAGACCAGCTGCCAAACTTGATCTAGGATCATCTGATAAATTAACGGCTATCCCATTCATTCTCTCAATTTCAACACCTTGATCATTTACAAGCTCTGAAATGAACTCATTGAGTATTGAGTCATAAGCAGTACCAGGATATTGTTTTAAATCTTTCACCATCTCAAGGGCACCATCATGGTGATTTATCATCAACTTCAAAAATAATTTATCAAATTCAGTACTGTCCGAATCTCTTAACTGTTGTAGATCTTCTTCAGAGGCCATGCCTACCATATTCATATGTTGATGATGCACATGCTCAATATCGGGTTTTTCATCTCTTGATTCCAACCAACTTCTCATAAAATCTATTTCATCTTCTTGAGAAGAGTCAATTCTGTTAGCCAAATCGATAATAGTTTTATTATTAGTTCTTTTCGCAGCCAGTTGAGACATAACAATTGCTTGTCGATGGTGCACTATCATGCCTTTAAGAAAATCAACATCAGCTTTTACGTATTTAGTGCTAGCTATATTTGTGGCTTCAGTCTGACTAATAAGTTTTGAATTTTGCCCTGGAGCACCCGGCAAAATAATAGGGTGTTCAGTTTCCAGCAAATTTATTCCGGAAAGTGTCTCTACGCAATCAACAGAATCTGAACATTGTGAATCATCTGGGTCAACCTGTTGAGTCTCACTGCAACTAATCAAGATACATAAAATTGTAAAAATATGAATATTCTTTGTCATCTCTCCCCTATTAATCAATAATCTTCATAACAACTGATGTGTAGCATATCAAAAGAATATTAAAAATTAGATGAATTGAATATTTCTTTTGTAATATGTAATATCAAATTACCCTTTAATTAGTCTGAACGGAGGTTTCATGTATAAGTTAATTCTTTTGTCCTTTTTTCTAATTTCATTTAATTTAAGTTTTGCAGGTGAATGCGCACCCTCTAAATGGGGACAGGACGACGAAATAGGCAGTGCAAACCTAATTTCGCCAGAGTCAGTTCTTAAAGCAGCTAAGTTGATTAAATATGGCAAGACTTACAGCCTAGGCTTAACTATTGATGCAAATACACCTGCATATCCTCCAAGATCATTATCTTTGCAAGTAGTTCAACCCACTCAACAGTTTGGGACTTTAGGTTTACCTAATTCAACATACAATGATGATATTTTTCAAGGTTGGTTTGGTATTGGCTCTCAAATAGATGGTCTTGGCCACATCGGTACAACTGAAGCAATCTTTTATAACTGCCATGACGGAAAGGAATTCGCACAGATTACTGGACTGACTAAATTAGGAATTGAAAAAATTCCACCACTGGTTGCCCGTGGCCTAGTAATTGATGTTGCGAGTTATTTAGGGCGCAGTCACTTAGACGCAGGAGAAACATTTAGCCTGGAAGAGTTAAAAGGTGCCATTAAGTCACAAAATATCAAGATAGAAAAAGGCGATGTCGTTTTAATGCACACAGGATGGACCGATGCTAAATTCGAGTCAGATCCTGCATCATGGGGCTCAGGCGCTCCAGGTATAACTCCAGAAATAGCAGAGTACCTAGCTAGCAAAGAAGTATTAGCTGTAGGTGCTGATACATGGTCTTTGGATGTTGTTCCACCGATGATTGCAAATGAGCCTTACCCTGGACATGGTATATTACTTCAAGAAAATGGCATTTATATTCTTGAAGCCATGAATACCGGACCTTTAGTCAAAGATAAAGTCAGCGAATTCTTATTCGTTCTAGGCCAAGCAAAAGTTCGAGGTGCAGTGCAAATGATCGTAAACCCCATAGGGATAAGGTAACCATAAACAGTTAACCTTTAATAATCTCAAATAATTTTGCGGTTATTGCATTCGATGTTTTATAGAGCTCTTGAGGTTGATGAATGCGATTACATAAAAAACCATATCCGAGTTGGTTTTCAACATCTCCAAAAGCAACACAACCTCCAATCCCGCAATGTCCGAAAATTGATTTAGGATGACCTGGCTGGCCTATAGTTGTCATGCCAAGTCCTAAATCAAAACCTACACCAATATTTATTTCTGCTCCAAATAAAACTGTATCTGGTCCTTTAGAAAGAGGAGTTAGGCATAAATCTAATGTTTCTTTTGAAAAAATATTCTTTCCATCTCTTTCACAACCTGTACTTAAAATACCAAATAACTTAGCTAATGACTCTGCTGTACCATGTCCATTTGCAGATGGAATTTCTGCCTGCCTCCATTCACTCGTGTTAGTAAGGTCTTGATCTTCAAATGATTGAAATGCCACTTGGTAATCCCCTCCTTTGAGTATACCTTTAATTAATTTCAATTGGTCTGGAAGAAGGAAATCCGGCATATAAGGTAATAGTTTTAATATCATGGATTCAGATCTAGGGTCTGGAAGAATATCAGAGCACCTGTCAAGATCTTCATCGTTAAGACCAATCTTGAAATCTATACCAAAGGGTTGGGCAATTTCTTCTTCAAAGTATTTACCAACAGAACGTCCATCGATTCTTCTGATTATCTCACCTACCAACCAACCATAAGTTAAAGCATGATAACCCTGAGATGTTCCTGGGACTCGGAAAGGAGCTTGTGATGCTAAAGCATTCGTCCAACTATCCCAATCTGATAATTCAAAATCCGGCATACCTCCCTGAAAACCAAACATACCAGCACGATGACACATAAAGTCACTTACTTTTGTATTTTCTTTTCCTTCGCAAGCATATTCTGGCCAGTAATCAGAAACATTTTTTGAGAGATCTAGCTTACCTTGATCTACAAGGCGCGCAATACAAATAGCCGTAACAGCCTTAGTTGTTGAAAAAACATTAAGTATTGTATTATTTGTCCAAGGATCGGTGCCTTCTCGATCTTTGTAACCTCCGATAAGATTAACAACCATTTTTCCTTGGTGCTCTATTGCTATATTTGCGCCTGTGTCAAAACCACTTGAAACAGCTTCCTGAAAAATATCTTGTATCTCAGAAAATTTAGGGTCGCATTCCCCAGTAACATTAATTTCACTCATATAAATCTCCCCATTTATAAATTCTTAAAAATTTAAGTTTTGCTCATCCAATAGATGTACTTCCCCTTTCGAATTAGCCAGCCTTATTGGTAAAATTTTCTTATATTCTGGACTATCGTACCAATTGTAAAAAGCTTCATCACTCTCAAACTTAATAACAACCATTCTCTGTTCTCTTGTTTCGCCTTCTATTGCCTTAGGCGAATCATCTACTGCCAATACTTCTATCCCCATTTCTAGAAACATTGGTAGAACAATATTTTGATACTCTAAATAACCTTGCTCATTTTCAATATCAATCAATGCGACCATAATTTTACTCATCTTATTTCTCCTTTTTTAATTAAAGACTCTTGTCTAGATTAGAACTCGTCCCTATATCTTTGTAAAGCTCGGGTAAAAAACTAGCAAGATGATTCATTTCTTCATAACAATGCCTAAGAAGATCTTTAGCTAATTTATTATTGATAAATAAGCCCTTCAAAAAATGAATTTTGGAAAAATAAGTTAAGAAAGAGTTTATCAACTTATTATCATGCTCTAAATTATTTCCAAGCCAAAAATAACTTTGCATCTTGCTTCCGATATCATTATTTTCTACGTAATGAAGTAAGTTTGCTATTTTTACTCCAGTCTCCATGTCCGTTACTCTTGCACATATAGCTGTAGATGTATTTATATCGAGAGCGCCAAGACCAAACTCTTTTGGATCTAAAAAGGAGATACATAATTTGGAATACTTTTTCCCAATATATTCTTCAACGTAAGAGTTAATTCCTATATATCTTTCTTTATCGTTATTTAAATTTGATCTATCTTGAGTTAACTTTGAAGAGATATGATCTAGTGGATGCCATAGCTGATATCTTTCAGAATCGGGTAAATGCCATGCAAACCACCAATCAATCATCAGAGGTCTCACTTCTTGCATTAAGGTTGTGCATTTTACAAAATATGAATTCTTTTTATCTTTATAAACGCCATCGAGAATATCTAATTTAACGATTTCGTCACTATGACTGGGATCATTGAATTCCATTAAAACAACTTCTTTTGAAAGGGAAGATGTAACTGAAGCAGATAAGGGAGATAAAGGTGTTTTATACTTAGATAAATCCATCTAATTTATTTAAGTTTTTTTCTTATTACGTATATGTATAGCCTTAGAATTCATAGCTAAAGTTGCTTCGTGAAGAGCTTCTGAAACTGTTGGATGACTAAATATAGAGGAACTAAAACCTTCTGAGCTTATATCGGCATCCATTGCAATCAATCCTTGTTGCAATATCTCAGAAGCTGATGGCCCAAAAATTTGGATTCCCAATATCTTATCTGACTTTGAATCAGCAACTATATTAACCGAACCTACCGTTTCGGAGATTGCTAAAGCTTTACCACTCGCCGCAAAGGGAAATGATCCTGTTTTATATTCTATGTTTTCTTCCTTAAGTTGATCTTCTGTTTTTCCCACCCATGCTATTTCTGGATGTGTGTAAATAACATTTGGTACATGGTCATAATTAATATGAGTATTATCTCCGTATATTCTCTCAGCTATCATTACTCCTTCTTCAGAGGCTTTGTGTGCTAACTGAGGCCCTCTTACAACGTCTCCGATTGCCCATATGTTTTCTAACTTGGTCTGACAAAATTCATTTACCTCTATAAATCCATTATCAGTAAGTATTGAAGGGTCATCAAAACTTAAATGATTTGTATTAGGTTCTCGACCGATGGCAATAATAACTTTATCGCTATGGATAATTTGTTCTGAATCATTAGATGAAAACTTTATCTCGGCGCAACTGTTTTGGTTCTTTATTTCAGAAATATCACATCCCAAATTTATATTTAAACCTTGGCTTTTAAATTCTCTTGCTATCTGACGAGACAACCTTGAATCTAGCATTGGCAGAAAAGTCTTCTCTGATTCTAAAATCGTAACCTCTGATCCTAATCTAGACCATATACTTCCGAGCTCTAAGCCAATGACTCCAGCCCCAACAACTACTAATCTTTTAGGAATAGTTAAAAATTCTAACGCCCCTTCACTATCAAAAATGACTTGATTATCTATTTCTAGACCTGGAAAATTTCTTGGAGATGAACCAGTAGCTATAATTATGTTCCTAGCTTCGATCTCTTGGTTTCCATTGTCACCTATTACTTCAATACTATTTTTTTTTATAGTTGTAGCTCTACCTTTTATCAAATCAACCTTATTTGTTTTGAGTAAGGCGGAAACTCCTTGAGTAAGTTGATCAATAACCACATTTTTTCGTGACATCATCTTTTCTAAATCAATACTTACATTTTCAACTCTTATACCATGCTCTGAGTAATCGTTATTTAACTGATAATGCTTCAAAGAAGAATCCAGCAATGACTTAGAAGGAATGCAACCTATATTTAAGCAGGTACCTCCAACAGGTCCTTCTTCTATGCAGCCCACTTTTAAGCCTAGTTGACCTGCCCTTATAGCTGCCACATAACCTGCTGGACCGCTGCCTATTACTAAAATATCGTACATATCTTGATAAATACAATCATAACACTTCTAAGTATAACGATAGATATTACTGACTAAGTATTATAAAAAAAGGGCCATAAAAGGCCCTTTTATTATTGAGAATTCCTTTAATCTCTTGTTACTACAACCTCAGAAGATTGATCACTATATTTAGACAGTTCTTCTCTCGCTATAACTCTTCTGTGAACCTCATCTGGACCATCTGCCAATCGCAAAGTTCTCATATGAGCGTACATACTGGCTAGAGGGAAATCTTGACTGACTCCGCCTCCGCCGTGCATTTGGATAGCTCTATCAATTAACCTACATGCTACTATAGGTACATGTACCTTTATTTGTGCAATTTCACTTCTAGCAACCTTATTGCCCACTGTATCCATCATATGAGCTGCATTAAGAGTAAGTAATCTAGAAGTTTCAATGTCTATTCTACTTTCTGCAATGTAGTCATAGTTGGCTCCCAAAGTTGAGATTTTCTTTCCAAAGGCTACTCTTTCTTCAGATCTTTTAATCATCAATTCCAGTGCTCTTTCCATAACACCAATAGTTCTCATGCAATGATGAATTCTACCTGGCCCTAATCTGCCTTGAGATATCTCAAACCCTCTTCCTTCACCTAGAAGAAGATTTTCTTTTGGAACCCTAACATCTTTAAATGAAACTCTACCGTGTCCATGAGGAGCATCGTCGTAACCAAAGACATGCATCATTTTCTCTATTTTAATGCCCGGAGTATCCATTGGCACAATGATTTGTGATTGTCTTTGATGCTTTGGATTGTCTGGGTTTGTCATACACATGAAAATTAATACCTTACACCTAGGATCACCTGCACCAGAAGTCCACCACTTCTCTCCATTGATAACATATTCATCTCCGTCTAAAACTGCTGAAGAACATATATTAGTGGCGTCTGAAGAAGCCACAGCTGGTTCTGTCATTGCAAAAGCAGATCTTATTTCTCCATTCAGCAATGGCTTAAGCCATCTCTCTTGTTGCTCTTCATTTGCGTACCTGGCTAATACTTCCATATTTCCGGTATCCGGAGCAGCGCAATTAAATATTTCTGAAGCAATTCCTGATCTTCCCATAATTTCTGCTAAAGGAGCGTAATCAAGATTACTCATGCTCTCACCCATTGGATTTTCAGGAAGAAATAAGTTCCACAGACCTTCGGATTTAGCGATTTCTTTTTTATCTTCAATTATTTGAGGGATTTGCCACCTATCTCCTTGTTGAGTAAATTCTTCCATTTGTTGCGCGTATATTGCTTCAGCTGGATAAACGTGATCGTCTAAAAACTTAGAAATACGTAATTGCAGATCTTTAGATCTTTCAGAAAATTCAAAACCCATTTTTTTCTCCTTATAATTTATATAAATACCTAAATAAGGTATTATAAGTATCAGTTATATCGTTTATTTAGTAATTATTGAATCATAAACCATCTGTCCAGTTAGTCCATTAAACTTCTTACTTCTAGTAAATTAACCCACAGTAAAATTTGAAATGAATCTTAAAGAAACTGACCTAAATCTCTTCATAGCTTTTGATGTTATCTATACAGAGAAAAATTTAACCAAAGCAGGGCAAGTTTTAGGTATAACCCAACCAGCAGTTAGTAATGCATTATCAAGACTAAGAGAACTCTTTGATGATGAGCTTTTTATAAGAACTTCTAAAGGAATGATTCCAACTCCTGTTGCGAATCAAATTATAAATGATGTTAGAAGTGCGTTATCTCTTATACAGAATACAATTTCTGAAGCTGAGAAATTTGACCCTTTTACAGCTGAAATGACATTCAAGATTTCTATTGGAGACAGCTCAGAATACAGACTACTTCCGCTACTAATTAAAGAGTTAGCAGAAGTTGCACCTAAGATAAAAGTAGAAACATACTTAACTCCTAGAAAAGATGCCCCTAGGGAACTAGCCTCAGGCACAATAGATTTCAGTATCGATCCTCCGGTTCACAGCGACCCACACCTTAAACATGAAAAGATCTATGAAGAAGACTATGTAATGATCGTAAGGAAAGATCATCCTATACTTGAAAAAAAGGAAATAACAATTCAAGACTATCTTGACCTCTCTCATATACATATTTCTAATCGAAAAACTGGATTAGGGCACGTAGACATGACACTTTATAGACTGGGCTTGTCTAGAGATATCTCTTTAAGAGCTCAGCATTTTTTGGTTGCACCTTATATTGTAGAGCAATCGGACCTCGCAATTACTACAACAAAAGGATTTGCAGTTGACAGAAATCTAGCGTGGAGAGAATTGCCCTTCGAAATAGACCCTCTAGTTCTGCACTTGTATTGGCATGAAGCCAAAGACTCTGACACCTCATCTAAATGGATGAAGGAATTAATGCTGAAGACCTACGGTAAACTGCAAAAGGTTATCTAAAGTTGGTGCGGATGAGAGGACTCGAACCTCCACACCTTGCGGCACCAGAACCTAAATCTGGCGTGTCTACCAATTCCACCACATCCGCGAGAGCGAGTATTATAAGCATAAAAGAAATAATGTAACCTATTCGTTTGAAGTATCTGAAACAACCAACTCGAGTTGGTTAATTTTTTCCTTCATAGTAATGAGAGACTTATTGACCTGGAGACGATAGACATTAAAAGAATCAAGTGTGTCCTGAATGTCCTTCAGATCTTCAGAAGTAGCCTCTGACGCGACCTGATTAACATCTTGCATAGTTTGATTTGCTTTTTCTTGAATCTTTGCAATCTTCGCTAATTCCAATGACATAGCCCTTTGCTGCGCAGAGAGGGTTTTATTTTTCTTAATGAGATCATCTATCTTTGCAGATAAGTCTTCAATAGAGTTTAAGTTCTCAGTTATATTTTTCCTATTTCTCTTATTACTTAAATCCCACAACTTTCTAACCTCTTTATTAACAAATTTTAATTCTGAGTCTAGGCTTTGATTTAAGTCTTTTATGGTGTCGACTTGCTGATCATAACTCTCTTCTAAGCTACTGATTCTCTCAATGAAATTTTGGCCTGCTTGTTGTTGATTACCGGAAGTATTAAAAAACCATAGATATAAAACTATTAAACCAACTAGATTTAATATGGTGAGAATTGAAGAAAATAGAAACCCTCCCCCTTTGATTCTTCGATTGCCTTTTTTAGATGAAGCTTCAGGTCTAACAGGTTTTATATCCTTTTTTTTATCTTCTAAGTTTTCGTTCATTGTTCAATTTTGCCCTTTCATTCTATTTGATCGTATATACAATAGATCCTAAAATTAAGTTTAACAATTAATCTAAAATAGGATTAGATTTAAATAGAGGAATATTATGAATTTTGAATTTTCTGCTGATCAAATGCAATTAAAAGATATTGCTAGAAAATTTCTGGAGAAAGAAGAATCAGTTAAAAGAGCTAGGAACATACTAGAAGGAGACGCCTCTTATGATGAAGATCTATGGTCTCAAGTCATTGAAATGGGTTTTACAGCAACTGCTATTCCAGAAGAATATGGTGGTCTTGGACTAGGTTATCTCGAGCTATGTGTCATAGCTGAAGAGCTTGGAAGAAGTCTTGCACCAACACCTTTCTCTTCAAGTGTATATCTTGCTACAGAAGCGATCTTAAATTTTGGTGATGACTCTGTAAAACAAGCTATGTTACCGGCATTTGCTTCAGGTGAAAAAATAGGTGCTTTTGCACACAGCGAATCTAATACATCGCCTACTGAAGCCAATATCAATTGCACATATTCTGATGGCACTTTATCTGGAACGAAAATTGCTGTTGTAGATGGAGATGTAGCAAATACCTTTATAGTTACCGCGAAAAGTGGTTCATCAGTGGGTCTGTATTTAGTTGATGGGGCTTCAGAGGGTATAGAAATTACTCCTCAATCAACTTTAGATCCCTCTAGGTCTCACGCATCTATAACTTTCAATAACACTGCTGCGATAGAACTTAAATCAGATTGGTCAGATGTTCTCAATCTATTAGACAGAGCAGCTGTTTTGTTCTCGTTTGAACAATTAGGTGGGGCTGAAGCTTGTATGGATATGGCTAAAGAATACGCAATGGGTAGATATGCTTTTGGAAGGTCCATCGCATCATTCCAAGCTATAAAACATAAGTTAGCTGATATGTTTATTGCTGTTGAGCTTGCTAGATCTAATTGTTATTACGGGGCATGGGCTTTAAGTACTGATGCTCCTGAATTACCTACTGCTGCAGCAACTTGCAGAGTAAGTGCTAGCCAAGCCTTTCATGAATGTTCAAAAGAGAATATTCAAACTCATGGAGGCATGGGTTTCACTTGGGAATTTGACTGTCACCTTTATTACAGAAGATGTCGTCAGCTTGCAGCCAATATTGGCAGTCAAGCAATTTGGAAAGATAAACTAATAGGCTCTTTAGAAAGAGCTAATCAAATATAGGAGAAAGATATGGATTTTAATGATACTCCCGAAGAAGCTAAATTTAGAAAAGAAGCTTACGAATGGCTCAAAGCAAATGCAGAGCTAAAAGATGGACCAAAAGATGGCTGGAGAGCTTCTTCAGAAGAAGAAGGTCTGAAAGAAGTCAAAGTTTGGCAAAAGAAACTTCATGAAAGTGGTTGGGCTTGCTTGCATTGGCCAAAGATGTACGGTGGAAGAGAGTCTACACCCATAGAAAGAGTTATTTGGGGTCAAGAAGTTTCAAAATTTAAAGTGCCTGGTGGTTACTTAGAAATTGGACAAGGAATGGCCGGACCAGTCATGATGATGTATGCCACTGAAGAGCAAAAGGAAAGATATCTCCCCCCTCTTGCAACTGGTGAAGAAATCTGGTGTCAGTTATTCAGCGAACCTGCAGCTGGCTCTGATGTTGCAGGTATAAAAACAAAAGCAGAGTTAGACGGAGATACTTGGACTATTAACGGACAGAAAGTTTGGACTTCCGGAGCACATTTTAGTGATTACGGTATTCTTGTTACGAGAAGTGACCCTTCAGCACCAAAACATAAAGGTTTAACCTTCTTCTTTGTAGATATGAAATCCCCGGGTATAGAGGTCAAACCAATCAAACAGATTTCAGGTGGTGCAAATTTCAATGAAGTCTATTTCACGGATGTAAAAATTCCTGATAGCCAAAGACTGGGTGCCGTTGGAGATGGATGGAAAGTATCTCTTACTACTTTAATGAACGAAAGACTAGCCGTAGGTGATGCTTCTGGACCAGACTTTGAAGAGGCTTTCTCTTTGGCAAGAGGTCAAGACTTAAATGGCAAATTAGCAATTGAAAATGATGCAGTAAGAGAAAAACTAGCAGATTGGTACTGCCAGCAAAGTGGATTGAAATACGCTAAGTATAGAAATATTTCAGCACTCTCCAGAGGGGAAACTCCAGGCCCACAATCTTCAATAACCAAAATTGTTAGTGGTAATAAACTGCAGGAAATTGCTAATTTTGGTCTAGATATATTAGATTCTGCAGGAATATTAAGAACTGATGAGGAAGGAGCAGAACAATCTATGTATCAGTATGGATTTTACGGAGCTGCGGGTATAAGAATTGCTGGTGGAACTGATGAGATCTTAAAGAATATTATATCTGAACAGGTACTTGGGATGCCTCAAGACATGAGAGCTGATAAAGGTCTACCTTTCAACGAAATACCTACAGGAAATAAGTAGACAAGCAGATACTAACAAAGGCGCCAACTCGTTTATAAATAGTGAGTTTGCGCCTTTTTCTTTAAAAAACGATTCCCTCTTCTCAGCGGAGTTTGATGATTTATATTCTTCATCTAAAGGTGCTGTTGAAGAATGTCAGTATGTATTTATAAAAGGCAATAACCTTGAGGAAAGATTTTGTAATCTTGAATCCAACTCAAATTTTTTTATTGGGGAGATAGGCTTTGGCATAGGAATTAATTTCCTTACAACTTGCAAAACTTGGTTAAGTTTCACAAAAAATAATCAGGTTCTTGAGTTTTACACTTTTGATAGATATTTATTTCAATTAAAAGATTTCAAAAAGCTACTAGCCTCTTTCCCAGAATTAAAGGAATACAGCATAGAATTGGAAAAGAAATACCCAAAGAATATTGAAGGTATTCAAAAAATATCCTTATTTGAAGGAAGAGTTTCACTAAATCTAGTAATCGGCGAAATTAACAAGACTCGTGAATATATCGATTTAATCAATCAAGTCGATGCTTGGTTTTTTGATGGTTTCTCACCTTCAAAAAATCCTGATCTCTGGTCACAAGAATTGTTTATAGCTATTAATAATACCTGTCATGAGCAAAGTACTTTCTCCACTTATACTTCGTCAGGACTTGTAAAGAATAATCTAAAGGAGTCTGGCTTTGATTATATAAAAACAAAAGGATTTTCAAAAAAGAGACATATGCTTTCGGGTAATGCAGTCTCTAAAATAAAAAGAAATTCCTTAAATAAAAAAGTAGCCGTAATAGGTACGGGAATTACAGGATGTACATTGAGCTATATGCTGGCAAAAAAAGGTATTGAAGTAGACTTATTTGAGCAGTCAGAATCTATATGTTCAGGGGCATCGTCTCATGAATTATTAGTCACCTACCCAAGACTTTCTGCACATGATTCACCTTTTGGGCGTTTCAATCTTCAGTCTTATATTTACGCAACGAATTTTTACGATAATTTAGAAACTGCTGCGTGGAAAAAAACTGGAGTCATTCTCCTTAATCACGATGAATCAACCCAAAAAAGACAATCCTCCCTTTTAGAAAAGAGATCAGATGGAGAGATATATCAGTATCTTAATTCTGATGAAGCTTCGAAGATATCTGGAATTGAACTTAAATTTAATGGTCTACTTTACAAAGATGCCGGATACATTCTTCCTAATGATCTATGCAGATCTTTAATTGACTCTCCTAAGATAAATCTTTTTACTTCTGCAGAAGTAAAAAATATCTCAACAATGCAAGATGTAACGAGCTTTAGTGTTGATGAGAAAATTTATGAGTATGAAGATGTATGTTTATGTACTGGCAGCGATACATCTAAACTTCTTAAAATTGAAGGTTTCAATATAAAGAGAGGACAAGTAACCCATATAGAAACCCAGGATAGCATCCTCAATATCAATTTACCTATTTGTGCAAAAGGTTATATTTCTCCTCAGGTTAATGACCTTCATATTGTGGGCTCTAGTTACAGTAATGAGGATCATACAAAGTTAACCGAAGAAGAACATTTATCCAATCTAAAAAATCTTAAATTAATTTCTGATGGAGATATGGTAATTAATTCCGGAAAGGCTGGTCTAAGAGCGGTAGCAAAGGACCACATGCCTATAGTAGGTAAAAAAAATGGTTTATACATAAGTACATGTCATGGTTCAAGGGCATCAGTTACGGCCCCAATAAGTGCAGAAATCATATCAAATCTTATTGCCAATGAAGCACCTCCTTTGATGAAAAGAGAACTGGAACACTTATCTCCTGAAAGATTTAGTTAAAATCAGATAAGACTTCTTGTATGAGAGAATCTACACCAGCTTGGTTGTATTGATCACTAGGTCGTTTAAATCTCGTGAATGCATACCAAACTACATCATTTGTATTCGTATCATGAAACCTTATAGAAATCTCGTCTTTTTCTGACCTGATGTATCTCTGATCTCTGGAATCAAGATATCTATAGCCATAATAACCATAACCTCCAAGGTCCGAAGATCTTTCAATTTCACGTTTTGTACCCAAGTAAAATCTTACGATCATATCTGATTTATCAGACTTGCTGAGGCCTTTTTGATTTAAAACTGAATCCAGTGATCTTGAAATTCTCTGAATGAGAATGGGATTTATACTGATCATTTCGTCTTTATCTTCCAAGGATGGAGAAATAATCTTGTATGTCTTATACGAAGATAGATCATACTGTGTATCAGAATCAGACTGAACAGCCAGTGAACTTGCACAAGAAGTAAGGTAAATAAGAAAGAAAGTTAGAGTTATAAGTCTATTTTTAGATTTCATGTATTGATTCTAGAAAAAAATGAATCTTTTTCCTAACTTTTTCTTACAACCTTGGTATTGAATCTTATATCTATCAGCTTGCCTTTGAACTTTATCGGCCACTGATAGAAGCCAGGGTTTAGTTCTATAACTCCCTCTCTTATATCCCCCCCTGCCTTCGTGATAAGCCAAGTAAAGTGCCCGAGCATTTGTTAGTGATATTCCTAACTGTTTATGAGTTTTGTAGTTATACCAACCCACAAAATCTACAGAATCTTCAAAATCATTTCTGCTTACAAACCAGCCACCTCTATCGTTTAAATACATTTCCCATGTTCCATCTACAGCCTGCGCATATCCTCTTGCGCTTGTTACGCGCTTCCATGGGATGAAGCCCAAGAGCTTAGTTCTTTCTGGTCTGGCATCAGCTCTAAAACTCGATTCTTGTTTAATGATAGCCATAGAGACGTAAACAGGGATTTTCCATCTCTTTTCTGTTTTTTTAGCAGCCTTGTACCAGCTATACCTTTCTTTAAAGATTTTGCATACATCTGTTGTCGTGCTTGGAGGACTATTAGAAGCACAAGCACTCAATAGTAAGAGTATAAATATGCTTGTTACAACTTTATTCATCTAGTTCTTTAGAAGGCTTAATACTTCTGCTTCCTCGAGAATTTTTATTCCGAGCTCATTTGCTTTAGATAATTTAGAACCTGGTTTATCACCAGCAACTAAATAATCTGTTTTTGAAGAAACAGAACTTGATACACGTGCACCCACTCTTATCAATTCCTCCTTGAGTTGACTCCTTGCAATAGTACTAAATGATCCTGTAATAACAATTAATTTAGAACTAAATGGATTATCATTTTTTATCTCAATCTCTCTAGGATTGACTCCTAAACTAAGAAGGTCTTTTACTAAATTTGTATTTTCTTCATTTGAAAGAAACTCTCTTATGAATCTTGATGCCACTGGTCCAATATCATTTATCTCGAGTAAATCTTCGTCACTAGCATCAATGAAATTACTGATATTATTAAAATTTAATGCAAGATTCATGGCTGTAGCTTCGCCGACCTCTCTAATACCTAACGAGTATATAAATCTAGATAAAGTAGTTTCTTTACTGCTTTGAATTGAGTTTATTAGGTTAGTAGCTGATTTCTCACCAAAACCTTCTAGATTAATAATATTTTCTTTTCTTAGTCGGAATAAATCTGCAAAATTTACTACGAGACCTTGTTCTACCAATAAATCGATTATCCTTTCGCCTAATCCATCAATATTGAGAGCATTTCTAGATACGAAATGTATTAGAGAGCCTGTTTTTTGTGCAGGACAATCTAATCCTGCTGTACATCTGAGTATTGCTTCTCCTTCTATTTTAATTAAATCGTTTTTACAACAAGGTAATCTTTTTGGTAAAGATATTTTCTGAGAACCTTTCTTTCTTTTGTTCTTATCTACTGAAATAATCTGAGGTATTACATCTCCTGCTCTTTTAATCTTAACTACATCTCCCTCTCTTACATCTAAACGTTCTATTTCATCGAAATTATGAATGCTTGCATGAGAAACTGAGACGCCGCCTATATTTACTGGAATAAATTCTGCTACAGGAGTAATACTGCCAACCCTTCCAACCTGAAAAGAAATTTTCTTTACTGTAGTCGTTCCAACCTCGGCAGGAAATTTCCTAGCTATTGCCCATCTAGGGGCTCTAGAAACTTGCCCTAAAGATATTTGTTTCTTAAGATCATTTACTTTGTATACAACCCCATCAATTTCGTACGGGAGATTCTCTCTATCACTTGATACTTTTTGAAAGTAATCCTCGCAAGCTGTAATATCTTCAGCAACTGTACTTAAGGGGTTTATTGGTAAGCCCCAAGATTTATATAGTTTTAATAATTCTGATTGAGAGCCGGGTAACTCGAAGCTGCCTTCTTCAATATGGCCAATACCATGTGCAAAGAATTTTAAAGGCCTTGAAGCGGCTACAGCAGGATCAAGTTGACGAAGACTTCCCGCAGCAGCATTCCTTGGATTAGCGAATGTTTTTGTTCCCTCGTCACTGGCTTTTGTATTTGCTAAATCAAAATCCTTCTTTTCTATAAATACTTCACCTCTTATCTCTATAAAGTTAGGTAATTCAGAATTTTTATTCAGTAAGGAAAGTGGTATGGAGTTAAGAGTCTTTATATTGTGAGTAATATCTTCCCCTACTTTGCCATCGCCTCTTGTAGTTGCAATTTCAAGATTTCCGTTTCTATATGAAAGATTAACGGCTATTCCATCAAGTTTAGGTTCACAAGAAAAAGCTACAACTTCTTCGCCTACTAATCTATCCAACAGGCGCTTGTTAAAATCAGTCATATCTGCGTTATTAAAAGCGTTATCCAATGAAAGCATCGGGGCAATGTGTTCAACTTTTTTAAAACCCTCTAAAGGCTTTCCACCTACTCTTTGTGATGGAGAATAAGAATATTTATGTTGAGGAAATTTAGACTCTAAATCTAACAACTCATTAAATAAAGCATCGTATTCATGATCATTTATTGTGGGAGCATCTAAGGAATGGTAATTGTGCGAATGAATGTTGATAAGCCTGTGAAGCTCTAACACCCTCTCTTTTACTTTAGATTTATCTATCATCAATAATTGAACTAACTTGCTGAGGCCAGAAATTGCCTTTGCTGTTCATGAAATTGGTGTTTCATATGTTCAATCATTTGTTTGGTCATTAAGTTCCTATCCTCATCAAGGATATTGCATTGAAAAGTTTCCTTTAAACTTTGAGATACTTCAATAAATAGTTCAAATGCCTCAACAGGATTTGATAAATTCATTGGATCTAAGACTAAAGCAACATCATTTGAAGTTACAGAGTCCAAGAAAATTCCAGGATTCTTTCCATTTAAAACACTAAATGTAGGAGCATTATCAGAATCTAATATTGTAAAAATTCCTTTTTCTTCAAATTTAAAATTATAAAAAACTAAAGCTTGAGAAATAGAAGATTCAGAAAAAACTGGCTCATTTTCATGATGAAGATGAATAATATTGAGATTTAGGTTAGTAGCTAAATCATTTTCTTCTTCGAAACCATCCGTCTGGGAGATCTGTTCATCTGCTTCTAGTTCAGCGCTTGGAGTTTCGTAACTCTGCCATTCTTCTTCAAAATCTAAATCTCTCTCTGATGAACTATCTATTAGATCAACTTTTAATTTACTTCTTCTTATCCTTATTGCTCTTCTGACGCCATCAATGAAAACCAAAGCCAACAAACAACCTATTAAGAGAGTAAGAATTTCTGCCAAGTTAAACATTTTAGCTTGCTGCCATTTCCACAGCCTGATCTACATCAACTGCTACCATTCTTGAGACACCTGGTTCTTGCATTGTCACTCCCATAAGATGCTTACTCTTTTCCATGGAAATCTTATTATGTGTAATATAAACAAATTGGACTCTATGGGACATTTCATCAACTAAATCTATAAACCTCATTGTGTTTAGGTCATCTAGAGGTGCATCTACTTCATCAAGCAAGCAGAAAGGTGCTGGATTTAATTCAAAGAAAGCAAACACAGTGGCTATGGCAGTTAAGGCCTTTTCCCCACCAGATAATTGTGAAACACTTGCATTCTTTTTACCTGGAGGCCTTGCTGAAATACCTATTCCACAAGTAAGAAGATCATCTCCAAGCATGACCAGTTCAGCATGACCTCCTCCAAATAATTTTGGAAAAGATTGAGACAGACTGTTATTTAACTTATCAAAAGTATCTTTAAAGGTAGTTCGAGTTTCTTTATCAATTTTTGTAATTGCCTTTTCCAGAGTTTCAAGGGCTTCCATAAGTTCATTATGTTGCTCATCGAGTAAGTCCTTCCGTTTGGATTCCTGATCATACTCTTCCATGGCAGCTAAATTAATAGCGCCAAGTCTAGAAATCTTCAACTCAATTGACTCTAGATCAGAAGAATAGGTCTCTACAGACTTATCTTGCTCTAAATCTTCTCTTATTTTAGAGAGGTCTCCTTGAAGATCTTTAACCTGTTCCTCAATATTACTTTGTTCTATCTTGGAAGCCTGCCTTTCTAATCTTAGATTTTCTAGAAGTTCTCGCAAAGTGATTGCTGCCTGTTCTTTTTCTATTTTTTCTCTCTCTATTTTATGGATCGAAGCATTGCACTCTTCTATTGCCTTTCTGGACTCTAATAACTTGTTTTCGACTTGTAACCTATCTGATAACAATTTATCTAAAGTTTGCTGAATTTCATTGATAGGTTGCTTTAGCTCCTGAGATTCTTTTTCTAATGAAAGGTTCTCTTTATTTAAATCCTGAAGCTTATTATTAATATGAGAATCTTCAGAGTTAAGAGATGCTAACTTTGCCTGCAGTTCAGCATACTGATCAGTTTTATCAATTAAGTTTATACGTTGTTGCTTAGCTCCTTCAGAGGCATTAATTAAAAAGTCTTGCGTGAGTTTAGTCAGTCTTACGGGTTCCTTCTCAAGATCATTAAGTTCTTTGCTTAGGGACTCAAGCTTGTTAACTGCCTCTTCGACTGGCTCATTTTTAGAGAGTTTGGTTTTAATTGTTTTGATAGAGTCAGACAGATTAGAAAGAACATTCTTTGACTGAGTGATAAAAACAAGCCAAGAACCTTCTATTTTTTCAGCTTCGACTTTATTTGGTTCTTCATCTGCTCCCTCTTTAAGTGACTGTAATTCATTTTCAATACTTGTTAATTCTTTCAATGTTAGAGATTTATTATTTTCTAAACCTTCAATTTCTTTAGCTCGTGAACCTATTTGAATATTGTTAGTTGTAATTTTTTCACTTATCTCCTGCACTCTGCCTTTTTTTAATGAAATTTCTTGTTCTGTTCTAGAAATATCTGCCCCAAAACTGTAAAACTCTTGTTGAACCTTATCTAAATTAGTTTGCAGCTCAATTTGTTGTGCTCTTAGTTTAATAATCTCACTATCTGAAGTATTTTTTTCAGAATTTATCTCTTCAACCTTGAGTTCTTGGTCTTTTACTTCTTTTTCTTTGGTTTGAAGTATTAAAGAAACATCCCTCCATTTAGACCCTAAAAGCATTAATTGAGCTTTTGTCTCTTCTTTCCTTAGCTCATGATATTTTTCAGCAGCTTTTGCTTGCCTTTGCAATTTGAAAAGCAATCTAGAAATCTCTTCCCTAAGATCTTCTAATCTAGATAGATTTTCTTTAGTTCTTTTAATCCTTGATTCAGTTTCCTTTTTTCTTTCTAGGTAGCGAGATATACCTGCCACTTCCTCTATATAACCTCTCATCTCTTCTGGTTTAGCACTTACTAATTGAGAAATCATACCTTGCTCAATAATGGCATAAGACCTTGGCCCTAAACCTGTTCCTAAAAAGACATCAGTAATATCTTTTTTTCTGCAACTCGTTCCGTTTAAGTAGTAGTTAGATTGACCGTCTAGCTCCAAACTTCTTCTGACTGAAATCTCACTATAACTCGAAAATTCCCCTCCAATCCTCCCCTCTTTATTATCAAAAAATAATTCAACAGATGCCTTAGAAACTGGTTTCCTTGAAGAAGAGCCATTAAAAACGACATCTGTCATAGAATCGCTTCTTAAATTTTTAGCTGAGCTTTCTCCCAATACCCAACGAACAGCATCTATTACATTAGATTTACCACACCCGTTAGGGCCAACAATACAAGACATACTTGAAGGAAAAGTGACTGAAGTGGGGTCTACAAAAGATTTAAAACCAGAGAGCTTTATTGAATTAAGTCTCATGTTTGTAATTCCTTTAGAGGGTAAGAAACCAATGCCTTGTGGGAAAGCATTAATGAAACAAAATTAACTTTCATTTGTAATAAAATTTTAGTCTATCTAAGGATTAGAAACTACTGATTTTTTCCTTTTTTTACTGCCTCTATCAGGGCAGTTAAATCGTTTTTTTCCTTTTCAGTATTTAAAAGTGGTATTGCTCTATTCCATAATTCAATGGTTAAACTAGGATTATTATTTTCAAGCTCAGCAAGGCCAAGTAAGGTTAATGCAGAGGGGTTATTAGGGCTTTTCTTTAAAGCTTCTTTTAATAAGACATAAATGGAATCATCAAGCTTTCTTCCTTTGCTTATGAACAGGACTTGAGCGTATTCTGCTATGACATCTCCATCCAGATCATCACCAAACCTCCCATAAATCTCTTCATAAATATCTTCAGAAAGTATGTATTCATTAGCGTTCTTTAATTTTCTAGCAAGGATATACAATTCACCTGCTTCAGCATCTTTTTTTTTAATTAGCTGTTCCACTAAACCTATTACATCCTGTCTTTTACTTTCTTTTCTCTCAGGATCACCTGCTAAGAAAATTTCTAAGGATTGTTTTTGATAAACTTGTTGCAACGAACCTTCAGACAGTAAGTTTTTGTAGATAAATACAGAAGATAGAGCAATAAGAACAGAGGTTAGAATATTTACATTAGGTTTAAAGAAATTTTCTTTACTAGCCAATACTAAATACACCGCAAAAAATAAAAAAATAAATAAATACAGATAACTCATTTAGTTACTCTTTTTCTAATGACAAGAATTATTAAACTAGCTATGAATACCAAGATAAAGGGTCCAAACCACAAAACATAGGTAGCAGGTTCAACAGGTGGATTGTAGATGATGAAATTGCCATATCTTTTTACCAAATGAGATTTGATTTGCTCAGAAGAGTTACCTTCTAGTACCAATTCATAAACTTCTCTCTT
This sequence comes from Gammaproteobacteria bacterium, assembly GCA_004214065.1. Taxonomy (GTDB): domain Bacteria; phylum Pseudomonadota; class Gammaproteobacteria; order Magnimaribacterales; family Magnimaribacteraceae; genus Magnimaribacter. The sequence goes on from SGZM01000001.1 coordinate 43,010, forward strand.
AAGATCGTTAGAAATAGGTGAATTTGAACCTGAAAGATTTGAGCTTTGACACTTAGGACACCTTAATTCTATTAATAATGAGTAGAATAATAATTCCTTCGTTTCACTCTCAAATGGGTATGCATCATTATTAAAAATTATTTTCTCATCATTGGAACTGATGGATCCTATAGAAAAAAATAAAAGAGCTAAAAGTATTAATCTATTCATCAAGGTACTTAGCAAATTTAGTTTCCCAAACCTTTTCGTCAATAACCCCTACATGTCTCTCACGGATTACGCCTCTTTTATCAATAAAGAAAGTTTCTGGAGCACCGTAAACCCCTAAGTCTATAGCTAGTCTGCCTTCAAAGTCATAAATTGAAAATTCAAATGGATTTCCATCTCTCTTTAAGAGCTCTAAGGCTTTATTTTTATCATCTTTATAATTTAAACCATAAATTTTAAGAATTGACTCTTCTTTTAATTTCATCAGAAAAGGATGCTCAACTCGGCAAGCTATACACCAAGTGGCCCAGACATTTATTAATGCAGGCAAGTCAGAAATATCATCTTTAGACAATATCCTAGAATCATCTGATAAAGCTTTTAAAGAAAACTCAGGGAATGAACTATCGATCAAAACTGTTTCTAGCTGATCATCTTTTTCAGAAAGAAATGAAAAGAGGACAACTACTAGCCCAATAAAAATAGCCAGAGGAAGCACATCTATAATTTTTTTCATGCCAATCGCCTTATCTGCTTTATGCCTGCCAAAAAGCTACCTAATGAAATCAAAAGAGCACCGAGCCAAATCCATCTTATAAATGGTTTTATTTGAATTTTAAAAGACCAAATATCGTCTTCTAAATTATCACCCATAGATATGTAGAGATCTTTAAAAATTTCAGTTTCTATTCCTGCTTCTGTTGTTAGTTGCCCTGAAGGAGAATATGTTCTTTTTTCTGTAATTAAATTAGAAACATCTTTACCGTCATCAAAGGAAATAACCGCTTTTTTCGAAAAGTAGTTTGGCCCTAACGAATCTTCAATAGACTCAAATTTAACGACTTGGTCTCCGAATTTAATAGAATCATCTGGAGCTAAGATAATCTCCTTCTCAAGGGAATAACTAGACACCACCCCTACTCCCAAAACAAGGATTGCCATTCCAAGATGAGCCAAGGTGACTGATAATCTTTTTCTTAAGAAATCCCAATAACCTAAATTTCTTTTTTTACTTACCTGAAGAGTCCCAACTGCTATCCATGAAGCTAAAAATATAGTTGCAAAAGAGTTTAGGTATAAATTATCAAAAAGAACAAATAAAACGAGAACTATTAAGGCAAAAATTGAAGTTGATTCAATTAACAACCTTGACACAAAATCAAAAGAAGTAGATTTTTCCCAAGAAAGGTACAAAGCCACTCCTTGTAATAAACCTAATCCAATAGCAAAAGGAAAAAGTATGATTTCAAAGTAAGGAGCACCAACCGATATTTGTTTTCCATTAGTGACGGCCTCGTAGATCAGAGGAAAAATTGTTCCAAATAATATCGATACGGCCAAAACCACTAACAATAGATTATTTAAGAGAAATCCAAATTCTTTTGATGTTAAGGCATAAGCTTTATCTTCCCCATGTTCAAAATCTTTTATCGAGTAGATCATGAGACTTCCAATAATAAAAAAAGCCAGAATTCCTAAAATAAATAAACCTCTTTCGGGATCTAGGGCAAAAGCATGAACGGAAGTAAGTATTCCAGATCTAACTAAGAAAGTGCCTAATAGACTTGTGGCAAAGGCGAAGATTGAAAGAAGAATTGACCACTTACCAAATATCCCTCGGTTCTGGCTTGTTATCAGAGAATGAAATAAGGCAACAGATAAGAGCCAAGGCACAAATGCTGCATTTTCTACTGGATCCCAAAACCACCATCCTCCCCATCCTAATTCATAATAGGCCCACCAACTTCCTAGTCCTATTCCCAAAGTTAAAAAACTACATGAAAATAAAGTCCAAGGCCTTGAGTAAGCAGCCCATTCTTTAGTTTCTTTACTGAATAACATTGCAGAGACTGCTATTGCAAAAGGAATAAGTAAACCTGAATAACCAAAATAAAGTAAAGGTGGATGTACAGTAAAAGCAAAGTCTTGCAACGAAGGATTAAGGTCAGCTCCATTTAATGGTGGTATTGGTAATATTCTTTCAAAGGGGTTGGAGGTAAAAAGAGTAAATAATGAAAACGCAAACATAACCTGGCATGAAATAGAAAATACCGAGGCCAAGAAATCCCTATCTTTAGCATGAGTAAAAAATAGAAACCCCACTATCCAAGCATTCATTGCAAGAATCCAAAGGACTAAAGAACCTTCGTGAGCACCCCAAGTTGCTGCAAACTTATAGTAATCAGGTAAGTTTATATTTGAGTTTTGAGCCACATAAGCAACTGAAAAATCATCCACTAAGAAAGAGTAAACTAACGAAAGAAAAGAAATACTGATTAATAGAAATAAAAAAACTGATAGTTTCTTTATGGGGATTTGAAAGATTTTAAGCCCAGTATACTCAGCCAAAAGAGGCATAGTCCCACCTATCAAGCAAAGAATCAGGTGAGTAATTAGTATGATATGACCTAATTCAGGAATCATTTTTTATTATCAATTAACTTAGCTACTTCTGGGGGCATATAATTTTCATCATGTTTAGCAAGAACTTCAATTGCATTGAAGTTTCCGTCTGATCCTAGATTCCCTCTGACAACCACACCAGCATTCTCTGCAAATAAATCTGGCAAGATACCTTGATAATTTATAACGAGTTCATTCTGGTAATCTGTAACTATAAAACTAACATTCAACGATTCTTTACTTTTTATTATTGAACCTGGTTTAACCATTCCACCTGCTCTAATCAAAACATCTTGATTAATATTGGCTTCCTTCATTTCAGTAGGTGAATAGAATAAATTCATATTTTCCGACAATGCCGAAACAACTAACCAAGTAGCTAACAGTGATCCTAGTAAAATAGCTATTAAAGCGTAAAGTCTTTGTTTTCTTATCGGATTCATTTGTTCTTGATTGATTTCACAATTTTTAGTCTTCTTCTATATGAGAAAATTATGTTTAAAGTGAGTACAAGTATAAAAAAAATTAAACAAAACCATACGAAGAGGCCATTACCATCCATTAATATTAATTCTTTAAGATTTTCCATCATGAGTTAAAATTTTGTTTTACCCAGGCCTTAGATCTTTCCCGATCGAGAACTTCGTTTCTTAGATTTAAGGTCAAAGAAAATGCAAAAAACATATAAAAACCTAATAAACAAATTAAAAGTGGAAGATACATTTCAGGTGACATGCTTGGTGAAGAAGTTATTGTAAAAGTTGAAGGTTGATGGAGAGTTTGCCACCAATCTACTGACTTTTTTATGACCGGAATAATGGCTACACCGACGATTGATAAAATTGATACCGCCCTGTCAGCCTTGGTTTTATCTTCGATGGTAGAATGAAGACCAATAAGAGCAGCGTAAATAAAAAATAAGATTAAGGTTGAAGTAAGACGCGCATCCCAAACCCACCAAGTTCCCCAAGTAGGTTTTCCCCAAACAGACCCAGTAACCAATACTAGAAGTGTAAAGCTCATCCCAATAGGAGCCGCAGCCTTCAACATCATTCCTGAAATTTTAGCTCTCCAAATTACATTTATAAATCCGCAAATAGCCATAAATATAAAAATGGACTCGCCTAAAATTGCTGATGGGACATGAATATATAGAATCCTGTAAACATCCCCTTGTTTATAGTCAATGGGAGAAACGAATAAGCCCCAATAAATTCCAAGAGATAGTAGAACTAAAGTTGTAATCCCTAACCAAGGAATTATCTTGGAGGACCAATTATAAAATAATGGAGGTGAGCCCATTTCAATAAACCACTGTTTTAATATTTTCCAGATCCTAGTCATAATTTAAAAGTAAAGCTTCGACTGTTAACAAACATAAAAGTGGGATACCTATTGCAAGCATTGCCCCCATGATCATTAGGAAACCAAAATAATCTTGACTATTGATAGAAGAAGTAATTACGGAAGTACCCATTAGTAAAGTTGGAATAGAAAAAGGTAATACAATGATTGCGCTAAGAATGGCCGATTTCCCTAAAGACAAGGCTGCTCCTAAAGCCCCTAATAAACTCATAAAAGAAGTTCCTAAAATAAGACTAAGAAGAATAGGTAGAAAACTATCAAATGGTAAGTATAGGACTATGGCTGCAATTATAGACGCAGCCATGATTGGCAAACCTGTAATCAGCCAATGAATTAAAACCTTGGCAAATACCAAGACGAAGGATGGTTCTAAAGATATGAAAAAATTATCTAAAGTTCCATCCCTAAAATCTTCACTAAAGATTGATTCCACTGCTAATAAAGAAGCTAAAAGTGTAGCAATCCAAATGACACCCGGAGCTAAAGAACTTAATAAGCTTTCTTGAGGTCCTAAAGCCAATGGGAAAAACGTAACTACAATTAAGAAGAAAATAAGAGGTGTTATATAAGTAGCAGATCTTCTAAAAGCAATTAATAAGTCTCTTCTGAGAATGATAGTTAACCAGCCAAATATTGAATTACTCATATTAAATCTCTATACGACTCGCGTTGACTTGAGAGGGCCTGTGCCCGGTCATCACAAAAGAACATCCTTCAGTATTAAGTTCTATAATTAACCTCTCGATCAAATTTGTAGCTTCATCATCTAAAGCTGAAAAGGGTTCATCTATGAAATAAATTTTAAAATCTTTTAATAACCATCTAGCAATAGATATTCTTTTTCTTTGGCCAACGGATAGGCTAGAAGCAAGGTCATTTATATTACTGAGCCCTACCCTCTCTAAACACTTATATATCTTCTCTTTTTTCAATCCTTTAGCGTTATGAGTCAAATTTAAATTCTCAAAAACGGTCAATAAATTCTTAATTCCAAGCTGATGGCCCTGATAAAAACAGTCATACGTTCTGTATTCATTAAAGTTATTGTCATCATCAAGCCATCTTATAGTGCCGTTTTCGGGTCGTATCAGGCCCAAAATTGCTCTCAATAAGGTGGTCTTACCAGATCCATTAGAGCCGATAATTTCTATATTTTGACCAGGAAAAACATCAAAATTTAAATTCTCGAAAATAGCTTTTTCTGATCGAACACAAGATAGGTTCTCTACTTTTAAATTTGGAAGCATTGATATGATCTATTTTATCAAAAAACTCCTTATAACTGAATTGAATGGATAATAGCTTGGAAGAAATTAGTTCTGTTAAAATGTAATTATTTAAAAGGACAAAACGTGGAAAAAATTAATTTTGCTGAAAGATCATCTATAGAGTTTGTAGAAGAAGGAAATCTGCTTGCCCCTAAATTTAATTCTGAAGGAATAATCCCTGTTGTAGTTACGGAAACTGACTCTGAACTTGTTTTAATGCTAGGTTATATGAACAAAGAAGCCTTAGATCAAACTATACATACTAAAGAAGCTCACTACTGGAGCAGGAGTAGAGAAACTTTGTGGAAAAAAGGTGAATCTAGTGGCATGGTCCACAAAGTTGATGAAATTCTAATTGATGATGATCAAGATTCTGTCTGGTTAAAAGTGACTATAGAAGGGCTAGGTGCAAGTTGCCATGTAGGATATAAATCCTGCTTCTATAGGGCAATTGATTCAATTGAAAACGGAAAGGTAAGCCTTAATTTTACTGAGTTAGAAAAAGTTTTTGATCCAGAAGTTATCTATCCTGGAGCAGAAAATCCAACTAAGCTTTAAAGAAAAAGGCCAGATTTTACTCTGACCTTTAAAGCAACCTAGATTGGGGCTAGGCGCTATCTTAACGGGATGTTAAGTATCCTTAACTAGCTTTTTTTATCGCTTGATCTATGTCTGCAAGAATATCTTCAATGTTCTCGATCCCAATAGAAAGTCTTACATAACCGGGGGTCACTCCTGCCGAAAGTTGTTCTTCTGAAGAAAGTTGACTATGAGTAGTTGATGCTGGATGTATTGCTAAAGACCTGGAATCTCCAATATTAGCAACGTGGTAAAGTAATTCTAGCGAATCAATAAACTTTCTACCTGACTCAAGCCCGCCAGGTAACTCAAAACCAATTAATGCACCATAACCTCCTGAGAGGTAAGCATCTGCTCTATCTCTTTCAAGACCTTCAGCAATTCCAGGGTAAGTTACCGAAGATACGAGATTATTCTCTTTAAGATACTGGGCAACCTTTAAGGCATTACTGCCATGTTCTCTCATTCTTAGAGGTAAGGTTTCTAGACCTTGAATAAACGCCCAAGCATTAAAAGGACTCATAGCTCCGCCTAAGTCTCTCAGTAAAGTAGTTCGTGCTTTCATAATATAAGCTATAGGTCCCATTGGTTTGATGGCCTCTGTCCAAACAACACCGTTATAGCAAGGATCTGGTGTATTCAAGCTTGGTTGTCTTTCAACTCCTGCCTCTTCCCAATCAAAATTTCCGCCATCGATAATTAGTCCACCTATTGAAGTACCATGGCCTCCTATGTATTTAGTAGTGGAGTAAGTAGTCACAGCAGCACCATGATCAAAAGGCCTACAGAATACAGGTGCAGCAGTATTATCAACTATGAGAGGAATCCCTAAAGATCTTCCTATTTCAGATACTTCTTTTATGGGAAAAACCTGTAGCCTTGGATTGGGCAAAGTTTCTCCAAAATATGCTCTGGTCTTATCATCAGTAGCTGCCCTAAAATTTTCAGGGTCTGTAGGATCGACAAACCTAACTTCTATACCCATCTCAGAAAGATTATTTTTAAATTGATTATAAGTTCCTCCATATAAATGGGAAGATGAAACAATATTATCTCCAGCTCTAGCTAAATTTTGAATCGAGTAAGCAGAAGCAGTTTGTCCAGATGCAACCGCCAAGCCTGCAGCACCGCCATCTAGAGCTGCCATTCTTTCTTCTAAGACAGCTGTGGTCGGATTCATGATTCTTGTATATATATTTCCCAATTCAGCTAAAGCAAAAAGACTTGCAGCTTTCTCGGTACTCTCGAATTGATAACTTGTTGTTTGATGAATCGGGACTGCTACCGAACCTGTAGTCTCATCTGCTCTCCATCCAGCATGCAAAGCAATAGTTTCTATATTCTTACCTTCGTAACTCATTTTATTTCTCCTAAAAAAAAACCTGCCAGCTTTCGCTAAACAGGTCTGATATAAAAGAAGCCTATTTAGCAGTATTTATAAAGCACCCGCAATCTGGTTCAAATCGGTGCTCGATAAATAATAGCCAAAGAAAATTTAAAATCAAGACTAAATTGTTAAAATAAAAACAAAGGCCCCGTTAGCTCAGTCGGATAGAGCGCTGGATTCCTAATCCAGAGGCCATAGGTTCAAATCCTGTACGGGGCACCAGTAGATATGAATTGGAAAAAAGAAACAGTAGAAATAAACAAAAGAAGAAAACTTGCAAAAGCTCAAGGCGGTAAAGATGCCATTAAGCTTCAACATGCAAAGGGCAGATTAACTTTAAGAGAAAGGATTGAACTTCTCTTAGATAAAGACTCATTTCAAGAGCAAGGAGAAATTGCAGGAGGTTCAGAAGTTAGTGACGAGGGCAAGCTAGAGTCACTTACACCTGCAAACTTCATTCTAGGATTTGGAAAAATTAATAATCGAGAAGTTGTTGTAGGAGGTGAAGACTTTACAGTAAAAGGAGGTTCTCCAAATGCTGCCGGTTTAAGAAAGAGTGTTTATACAGAAGAATTAGCTCTTAAATACAAGATCCCTCTTATTAGGCTTCACGAAGGTGGTGGTGGATCTGTTGCCGGTCCAGGAAAAAAATCAGGAGGCTATGGGGGAGACCCTGTCTTCTCAAAGTCAAGGTTTAGATCTATCGCAGATACATTAAGGGAAATACCTGTAGCCTCAGCTGCTTTGGGCCCAGTAGCAGGCATGCCTGCAGCTAGATTTGTAGGATCGCACTTTAGAGTTATGACCAAAGAAACTGCCCAAATACTCGTTGCAGGCCCTGCAGTAGTAGAGAGAGCCTTTGGAAAAAAGATGTCTAAAGAGGAATTGGGCGGATCAGAAATTCATAAGCTTAATGGAGTTACGGATAATGTAGCTTCTTCCGAAGAAGACGCATTCTTACAAATACAGACATTTTTATCATTCTTTCCTCAAAATAAATATGAACTTACAGAAAGGATAGAGTGCGATGACCCCATAGAAAGACAAGAAGAAGAATTAATTTCCATTATTCCAAAAGATAGAAAAAGATCTTATGAAATGAGAGATATAGTAAATTTAGTTTTCGATAAGAATTCTTTCTTTGAAATGACTAAATATTTTGGCCGAGGAATAATCACAGGCTTTGCAAGAATTAATGGTTACTCAGTAGCAATTTTTGCTAATGATTCTAACTTTTATGCTGGATCAATGTCAGCGGAAGGTGCTCAAAAAACCACTAGATTCATTCGACTATGCGACACTTTCAATATACCAATTGTAAGCTTAGTAGATGAACCTGGATTCTTGATAGGGCCAGATGCGGAAAAGGCAGGAACTATACTTCACGGTACTGAAGCTGTCCTGGCGACTACAGAATCTTCTGTTCCATGGACAACTATTATGATTAGAAAATCATTTGGAGTAGCTGCTGCTGCTCATTATGGACCGGACGGTTATGTTCTTGCTTGGCCATCTGCCGAATCAGGCCCCCTTCCCTTGGAAGGAGGAGTAGCGGTAGCGTTTAAAAAGGAAATCGCGGAAGCTAAAGATCCGGAAGCTAAAAGAAAAGAGTTAGAAGAAAAAATGGCTAAAAATCAAAATCCCTTTCCAAGGGCTGAAGCTTTTTCAGTGCACGAGATAATAGATCCAAGAGAAACAAGAAAGTATATTTCTTTATGGGCTGAGAGAATACAAAGCCAATTAAGAGCTAATTTAGTCAACAGATAATCCTATTAAATTTAGGTTAACTTTGTTGAATCCTAATATATACTTACGAGTCATAAATATGGAGAGTAAAAATGAAAACTTATGAACAATTTTACATAAATGGAGAATGGGTTGATCCTGCAGAAGGAAAAAACATGTTTGATGTTTTGAACCCTTCTAATGAAGAAGTTCTTGGACAAATAGCTATGGGTAGTGCAACAGATGTTGATAACGCTGTAAAAGCTGCTTCCAAAGCTTTTGATAGTTTCAGTCAAACAACGGTTGAAGAAAGATTGGCTATCCTAGGAAAGATAGTAGAGGTATATCAAACTAGATATGATGAGATGGCAGAAACGATTTCCAGTGAAATGGGTGCCCCTCTGTCACTTTCTAAAGCAGCTCAGGCAGCAACTGGACTGGGTCACTTTGCTCAAGCAATTGAAGTTTTACAAAACTTTGAATGGGAAGAAACTAGAGGAAAAACGGTACTTAGAAGAGAACCAATAGGAGTAGTAGGAATGATTACTCCTTGGAATTGGCCTATCAACCAAATCTCTTGCAAAGTGGCACCTGCAATAGCAGCAGGTTGCACAATGGTTTTAAAACCAACTGAAATGGCTCCTTTTAACGCCATGATTTTTGCAGAAATACTTCATGAAGCTGGTGTTCCAGCCGGAGTATTCAATCTAGTTAATGGAGACGGTCCTACTGTAGGTGAAGCGATGTCTTCACATCCAGGTATAGATATGATGTCGTTTACCGGATCAACTAGAGCAGGAATTGCAGTTGCTAAAGGTGCAGCAGATACAGTCAAAAGAGTTGCGCAAGAGCTTGGTGGTAAATCTGCAAATATCATTCTAGATGATGCTGATTTTGAATCTGCTATAACTGGAGGTGCTAAACACTGCTTCAATAATAGCGGCCAATCATGTAATGCACCCACTCGAATGTTAGTTCCTGAAGCACGACATGACGAAGCTAAGGAAATTGCAAAGAGAGCAGCAGAAGCTACAAAAGTCGGAGATCCTTTTGCAGAAGACACTGGTATAGGTCCCGTTGTAAGTGATGTTCAGTTCAATAAAATACAAGGTCTTATTGAAAAGGGTATTGAAGAAGGAGCAGAACTAGTTGCTGGTGGCCCAGGGAAACCTGAAGGATTGAATGCCGGGTACTATGTTAGACCTACAGTATTTGCCAATGTAAATAATGATATGACTATTGCAAGAGAAGAAATCTTTGGTCCTGTATTATCAATTCTTCCTTATAAGACTGAAGATGAAGCAGTTGAAATTGCTAACGATACTGAATATGGACTATACGGCTATGTTTCTTCCGGTGATGTTGAGCATGCAAAACAAGTAGCAAATAAAATAAGAGCTGGAAGCATTGCTATCAATGGAGCTGGTGCTGACTTCACAACCCCTTTTGGCGGTTATAAACAGTCAGGAAATGGAAGGGAATGGGGTCCATTCGGATTTGAAGAATTCCTAGAAGTAAAAGCAGTTGTAGGTTTTACCAGTTAAACCGTTCAAAATAAAAAGGCCGCACTTAAGCGGCCTTTTTTTATACTTGATTCAGTAACTTTTTTCCTTCTTGCAGGCGTTTGTAATTATCTATAAAAAGTTCTACCGCTCTTAATGGAGCCCTAGGACCCCAAGCAGAGTCATGAGGAGTTATAAAACAATTTTCTAGGGTCCATAGTGGAGAATTTAAGTCTAAAGGTTCTGGATCTGTTGTGTCCAGGGCAGCACATAATATATCTTGTTCCAATAAAGCTTTTGCTAGACTTTCTTCATCTACCGACTCTCCTCTACCTACATTTATAAACATTGCTGACGATTTCATTGCATTAAATTGTGCTGCAGAAAATACTTTTTGAGTATCTGGACTAGAAGGTAGGCAATTAACAACGAAATCACACAAGGGAAGCATTTCATCTAATTCACTAGGCTTGAAAAGTTGGTCAAGGTTATCTGATAAGACAGGCGATCTCTTTGTAGCATAAACTGTCATGCGAAATGCCTTAGCTAGTCTAGCTACTTCTTGGCCTATTCCACCAAAGCCAGTTATTCCTATTGTCATGTCTGTGAGTTCACCAACAGACATCATTTGCTTCCAATTCTTTTCTTTTTGAAGAGCAATATGCGCATCAATTGACTTTATTGACCTTAATATCTGAGCAAATATATATGTAGCAATTGGAATTGCATGTAATCCTCCCCCATGTGAAAAGACTTCAGCACGGTCAATCAATGCTTGAGCTTGCGGGGTCTCAATTCCTGCCCACGAGCCCTGAACATATGAACATCCTTCAATTAGAGATAAATATTTTTCAAAGAAATCTTCTGATTTCAAAGCTTTGAACATAAGTTCATAGGAAACTAAAGCTGCATCAGGCTTACCTTCACCGCTTATTATATTTGCCTCTGAATCAATGAGAATAAATTCATCATTCTTAAAATTCTCACTGAGCAAGTCTTTAAATGCCTCATATGTAAACTCGCTTAAGCAAATCTTCATAATCTATTTCAAGTCTCCTTCTTCTCGCATCTTTTTCCTTATTTTAGTGGCACTTATCTCGGTCACTGAGTTATCAAATACCTCTTCTTCAAAGACATATCCTACACCTCTTCCGTAGGTAATATTTACGACATTAGGAACCATCATGATTTCATAATGTACCCCTCTTTCGAAACCATCTTTTATTAATCCATCGGCAATATTCATACACACTTGATCCCAATCAAAGGGGTTATCGTCTTGTCCTTCACCACCTGATGCTCCATGAACATCCCTAACTTGAATGATAACTTGTCCAGTTTTTTGAATAGCCCTTTTAAAGAGCTCTTGATGTCCATCATGCCAGGGTTGCCATCTACCTAACATTTGAACTGTGGGTTTTTTCCAATCAAACATTTTCTTTTATCCTTTTTGCCACATCAATATGGTTGTGATCATTCCACTCTGTAATATGAAAATCTACTTTTTCAGGAGGTTCAAATAAAGCATTTGTATCTTCAAAGCGACCTTCTTCAATCGTATCAAGCCAAATAGTAATGTCGGCATCAAAAATTTCTCGGGTCTCTTTTGTAGGACATACAAAGTCGCATATAACAGTCCTGTTATGTAAGGATTCAAAATCTGCAATGGATTTCATTCTCAAGCTTTGTCTAAGTCTACCTTCTTCACTAAAGTCCCAGTCTCCAGCCATAGTTCTCACTTTATCGGCATTAAACCAAGCCGATTCCAACAAGGGCTGTAGTCTTTCTGATAAGTAAGTTTTGCCACTACCTGGTAAGCCCATAACTAAAATTTTCATATTTAAGAAGGTTATTAAGAAAAATTGAGCTTATTATGAACATCCTGTAGATCAAGTCCATAATCTTCTAAAGAATAATCATGCTTTGCTTTTGCTTCTTTTGATCCCTCTTCAACGTAATTATTCATTTTTTCTAAAGTTATTTCGTTTAGTGGGAATTGAAATTTTGTATAAATATCTTGAATTAAATTAATGGGATCGTTTACTAAATCTGTATATTGAATTTGCATATAACTCTCAGATGGAATTTTTTGTTTTTGGGCTTCATTTTTAGAGTTAGAGCTAGACCAAAATTCTAAAGATCTCGTACCTAGATCTTTTAAATCAACAGAATCAGTAAAACCTTTTCTTACTTGAGAAGTTAGACTGCATATAGAAGGTAAGGTTTCTGCAGGATCACGACAAATATGAATAAAACAGGCATCCGGATAAAAACTTAATATTTCCTCTAAATTTCCAAGATGACTAGGGTCTTTAAGTAACCATCTCTCAGGTTTATGTGTCTCTTCAAGCACCCTAAGAAACTTATGGTGCCATTTATAACTTACTCTAGAGTCAGACTTAGAAAGGTAGTCTAAATAGCTTGGAGTATTGGCCATATAGAAATAAAGAATACTTTGCAAAGCAAATACTTTTATAAGTAAACATTCTTCAGGACTCTTTGATCTAATTCTATGAAGGTCATCTAATTTTGGAATAAATCTTTCTTTAAAAAATAAAATTGCATCGGATCGGATCACACGGCTTAATTCAGAAATAGAGTCTTTTTTAACTAAAGGGAGTGGTTTCATCATTTCCCAGAACAAAGGACTGCGATTAGACTCATCTTTACTCAATAAATTAAATAAGAATGTGGTTCCAGATCTAGGCAAGCCAATAACTATTATTGGTTTAGAGACTTTCTGTGAGTCCAGTGTTTTGTAAGTTTTTTGTATTAAAGAGCGGTTATTTAAATGTTGCCTAATCTGATATTGTGCAGCCAATTCACCAAAATAAGTTAGGTTTCCTTCTTTATTGATCGATTCAATAAGGACATCAAGAGCCTCCTCGCAGTCCGTGTCTACAATTTCTTGCTCTACTCCTAGAACAATATTAGATTTCTCTAGCATCTAATGTTTCTAGTTTCTCCAAATTCCCTGATTTACTGACATAGTCTTATCTACATCTTCGTATTCACCTGTATAAGCTACATGTTCTCCTTGAAGAGAGGTTATTTTTGTTAATTTTCCTTCAACTTTGAGTGGTTCAAAATTAGTTTTAGCTGTAAAACTTTGAAGGTATTTATAAGATTCTCTTTTATTCATAACCCCTTTAGATGAAATTACATTGATATCTTTAATTTTTCCCTTAGTGTTTATTGAATAAGTAAAATTAATTCTTGTTTTTCCAGATTGGACATTATCAGGCTTCTTGAAAAACTTTGATACATAACTAGGTGTGCAGTATAAAATTTTACATACTGTCTCATCACCTTTCTTGTCCTTAGGCCATGCCTTCAACTTACAAGAGTCAGACGTGCATTTTAAGCAAGTATTAATTGTTTGATTTCTAACCTGGCTTAATTTACTTACTGTCTCACTATTCAATTCTTGGTTTATAGAACAAATAGGTGCTGAGAATAATGACAAACCAAAGAAAGAAAAAGCAAAGATAAAGAAATATTTCTTCATAAGAAAGTCCCCATTTTTTTATTAGAATACCATTTCCTTCTACTAATAAACAATGAGCGAAATTAAACTTAAACGTAGTTTTTTATTTTATTGAATTCCTCTTCTATGGTTGAAGTTGCTTCTTTTATCATTTTTTTCTTTCTTTTATTAGGAAGTTTCCATTCATCAATAAAATGAAGTGTAGATGAGGCAACAAAAATTAACCAAAGAGAAAGTCGATATTCATCTATATCCAGAAAATTACTATAAGTATATTTAAAAATATCTACACCCTCTATTCCGGCTTCGTATCTTACCTCTAGGCATGCAACAGCGAGATCAGATAAAGGATCTCCTATAGCAGCATATTCCCAATCTAAGACTCCAACAATTAAAGAATCTTTCCACAGTAAGTTTCCTAACCAGAAATCGCCATGAAGAAAGACCTTCTCTCCTTCGAATTTTTCTTTATTTAAACCCTTTATGAAAGAATTCAGTTCATCCCATCGGGATTCCTTAGGTAAATAAGAGATTAATTCATCTAATGGATCAATCCTTACAGGTAATTCTGGAAGATAGGTAATGTCGGTCTGATGTATATAAATAAGCTGTTTAGCCATAATTTCTAAAAAAGAGAATTCCCCTTCTTTGGGTTCGAAGATCTGCCCTTCAAGGAAAGACATGACCATAAATGGCTTATCTAAAATTTCGCAACTATTATCAAAATAAAAAGCCTCTGCAGTGGGTACTTGTTTATTTGAGATTGATTTTAATAGGTAAAATTGAGTCTCAACAGTATTCTCAGACATAGGTAGTCCTTCCGTTCTAACTACAAATTTTTTTATTTTTGTTCCTTCTCTTACCTTTAAAAGAACAACATCACAAGACACTCCCCCTTCAAGTCTGCTGAAATCAATTAGAGCTCCTTCAGGGGATAAAATTTCTGTGATCTTTAGAAATCTTTCCTTATCTGTTTTCATTCCAAACAATTATGCACAAACTTTATGACCGAAGGGTATAAAAAGTATATGAATTACGATGTGAGCTTTAAGTTGATTCTAATACTTATTTATATCTTCAGATTTATCTTTCAACCTCATAAATCTATTTAGAATTAAAGACAATCCCAAAGCTAGAATAGCCCAAATCGTTGCCGTCCAAGCCCAATCGGAGAGAAGAATTGGTAAGTTTTCAGACTCTTGAAGTTTCAATATCAAACCAATTAAAATACCAGATACACCCATTGGTAAAAAGAATACTAGATTGCCACTGGATAACTCGAGGATACAAAGCACGATGCCAATAATTAGCCAGGCATTACCATTAAAGAGAATGAATTCAATTAGCATCTTTCTTGATATTATCCATTAACACCTCCAGGGTCCCAAGTGCTTTGGTTACATCAGAAGGTACGATAAGAGTTTTTGTTTGATTTGACGAAGCAAGTTGAGTAATTCCATCCACTTGTCTCTTCATAATTTCGAAATCAATCGCTGATTGACCATCTTCATTTATCGCGCTCGATACCAATCTAGTCTGTTCAGCATCTGCTTCCGCTTTAATTTTTACAGCATAAGCTTCTGCGTCAGCAGTTACCTTGACTGCTTCGGCCTGCTTTTCAGCCTGATATAATTCTGCTTCGGCATTTAACTCTACACTCTTTTTATCGCCTTCCGCTATAGCAATTGCAGCCCTTCTTTCACGTTCAGCATTTAACTGTTGTCTTTGTGAGTCTTTAGTTTGCTCATCAATCAGAACATCCAATATTTCAGTTCTGGTAACTTCAACACCCCAAACTTCAGCTGCTTGAGTTAAACGTTCAGCTATCTCTTGGTTCATAGACTCTCTACTCGACTGAAGGTCATCGAGCTCTAATTTACCTGCGGCAGATCTAATAACAGAAATAGCGGTATTCTGAATAGCAGCATTAACATCTCTTATTCTGTAAACAGACTTAGCTGCATCGAGCACTCTAAAGAAAACCGTTGATTCTAAGCCAACCTCAACATTATCTTCTGTAATTACAGATATTTTAAAAGCTGGCAATTGCCTTTCAAGAATATCTACCTTAAAGGCAACCCTATCAACAAAAGGAACAATTAAAGATAATCCAGATTCCAAAGATTTTGTAAATTTTCCAAACCTTTCTATAACAAACACTTTGGATTGAGGAACGATTTTTATTCCTAGATAAACTATATATAGAATAAGTAAAACTAAGAAGACTAGTACTGAATTTGTAATCATCATCTAATAGTATATTAATAATGCGTCTTAGCAACGACCAATATTATACTGTCATAAACAATCTATAAGCTCCTCTATAATTTTAAATTATCTATCAATCTGACTTTATTTAGAGTAGCTGCACACAGGAGAATGATATTATTTGGATCTGAGGACTCTTTTAATGTATAACGATCTCTTGCCTCTAGATACTCAACATTAAAATCATTCTTTTCTAAAGATTCTTTAGCTTGCTGAATCACAGAATCTATTCCATTAAAATCCAGTAACAATTGCTTTAAATTAATCAAGGTTTTATGAATTAAAGCAGCCTTCTTTTTTTCTTCTCCACTTAAATAACTATTTCTGCTGCTTTTTGCTAACCCAGACAATTCTCTTTCCGTAGCTACTCCTTCAACAGCAATTTTCAATTTTTTCCTTTCTACAAACTCCTTTATTATCATAAGTTGCTGATAATCCTTTTCTCCAAAGAAAGTTATCTTTGGTTGAAATAACTCAAATAACCTATTAACAATAGTTACAACACCATCAAAATGATTGTGCCTTGTCTTTCCACACATGATAGAACTAAGAAAAGGGTCTGCTTTCTGTTGTTTAATCCCAAAAGTCATATCGTCAACCTTTGGAGCAAATACAAGAGAGCAGTTAGTCTTTTCTAACTTTGAAAGATCTTCACTCAAGGTTCTAGGATAAGAGCTAAAATCCTCTTCAGGACCAAACTGCAGAGGATTCACAAAAATTGAAACGCAAACAAAATTAGAAACACTACCAGCCTGTTCAACAAGCTTGAGATGACCTTCGTGTAGGTTACCCATAGTCGGAACTAATGTTAATTTAGTTGACTTGAAAGGTTTCTCATTTAAAAAATTTGTAAGGTCTTTTTGATCAGAAATTAAAATCATTACTCAAAGCTATGCTCAGCACCTGGAAATGTTTTTTCTTTAACAGCTTTTACATATCCATCTATGGCGCTTTCTATAGAGTTATTTTCTAAAAGGAAATTTTTAACGAACTTAGGAGCTTTTTCCATTTGAGTTATTCCAATCAAATCATAAATTACCATTATTTGACCATCTACATCAGGACCGGCTCCAATTCCTATCACAGGTATTTCTACAGATTCACAGATAGTTTTTGCCAATTCTCTTGGGACACATTCAAGTAAAAGGATACTAGCTCCTGAATTTTCTAGTAACTTTGCCTCTTGAATTAATTCCTCTGCTTTATTAGGGTCTCTGCCTTGCACTATGTAACCGCCTATTCTATTGACAGATTGGGGAGTTAAACCCATATGCGCACAAACAGGAATACCCCTTTCCGCTAGAAGTTCTGTTGATTTGCCTATCCATGCAGTACCTTCTAACTTTACACAATTTGCACCGGCTCGCATAAGTGAGGCAGCATTTTCAAGTGTTTGCTCTTCCGAGGCATAACTCATAAATGGCATATCTGCCATAATTAATGAGCCTCTATTGGTGCGTTTTACATTTGCTAAATGATAAATAATATCTTCCATAGTTACAGGTAAGGTACTATCGTGACCTTGCAAAATCATTCCTAAAGAATCTCCAACTAAAATTACCTCTACTCCATTTAAACTCTCAATGGCTGAAAAAGTTGCATCATAAGCGGTAAGGCAAACAATTTTTTCACCTCTAGTCTTCATGTCATTAAGATGCGAAATTGTTATTGGGTTGGACTGTGATTGAATACTCATAAAACCTCCATGTATTGAGTAGTTACGTCTGGCGGAGAGGGAGGGATTCGAACCCTCGATAGGGGATTACCCTATACTCCCTTAGCAGGGGAGCGCTTTCAACCACTCAGCCACCTCTCCGGGATCGTCTATTCTAAGGTTATGTTTATGATTGTCTAATGGTATCTGCCGCCTTCTCAGCAATCATTATAGTAGGTGCGTTTGTGTTACCACCAATCAAAGTAGGCATGATAGAAGCGTCTACAACTCTTAATCCTTGAATGCCATGGACTTGCAAATTGCCATTCACAACCGCCATGTCATCTTCCCCCATCTTGCAAGTTCCAACAGGATGATACAAAGTCTCTCCTGTCTCTCTGATCCATTCATCCAACTGATCATCATCATCCACATCTACTTCTGCACCAGGTTTAGTTTGCTCTCCTCTAAAGGGGTCGAAAGCCTTTTGATGAAAAACTCTCCTAGTTTCACGCAGAGCATTTCTTGTATCAATCATATCTTGCTCCTCTGATAGATAATTTGGGTACATAAGTGGAGCTTCACTAGGATCAGAACTCTTTAATGTTATGTGGCCCCTGCTTTGAGGTCTACAAATATAAATAACAGCAGTAAATCCATGTTTGTCATCAATTCCTAGCCTTCCATGTAAATCTGGAGTTTGTATGGCTGTGAAATGCAGCTGAGTATCAGGAATATCCTTATCAGGACTAGATTTAAAAAAAGCACCTGCACTTGTTGGAGGATAGGCTGCATCTCCATTTCCAAGTAATAAGTATCTAATTCCGGCTATTCCAGTTTTTAGAAGTCCTGCTGATCTATGTAGAGTTATTGGCTGAGTGGAATAGAAAGAATTTAGAACTCCATAATGATCTTGGAGATTTTTGCCAACTCCCTTCAATTCATGAATAACATCTATGCCGTGACTACTCAGTTCTTGTGCATCTCCAATACCACTATTCATAAGAATTTGGGGACTATTAATCGCGCCAGCAGAGATAATAATTTCTTTATTACATTTAAAAATTTGAATCTGACCATCTTTGGAATACTCAACTCCAATGGCTTTTTTTCCTTCAAATAGTATTTTATTAACCTGAACATTAGTCTCTGTGTAAAGATTTTGTCTCTTTAAGGCCGGGTGAAGATAGGCTCGAGCAGAACTCCACCTTCTTGGACCAAAACTTGTATCTTTCATTGTGTGTTCATATCTAGAAAAACCCTCTTGTTCTTTTCCATTAAAATCATCAGTTAGAGGGAAACCCGCCTGAGCGCCTGCTTCTAAAAAAACATCCAATAGAGGATCATCAGTTCTTGAAGATTTCTTTACACTTAAGGGCCCATCAAATCCGTGATAGTCTTCGTCTCCATCTCCCTGAAAACTCTCAGCTTTCTTAAAATAAGGCAAAACATCCTCGTAAGACCATCCTGAATTACCTAACTGTCTCCATAAATCATAGTCATATGCATGACCTCGAATGTATACCATTGCGTTGATAGAAGACGAGCCACCCCAAACCTTTCCTCTTGGCCAGTAAAGTGAACGATTGTTTGTAGTCGACTCAGGTTGAGTCTCAAAACCATAATTAAGGTTACTTTTCGTTGGAACAATTTGGGAATAACCAGAGGGCATATGGATGAAGAAGTTCCTATCTTTTCCTCCAGCTTCAATACTTAAAACTGTATCTCTACCATTCTCTGAAAGCCTATTAGCCATAACACAGCCGGCGCTTCCTGCTCCTATAACAATATAATCAAATGTCTGTTCCATTTTGTTACTTGTGATAAAGATTTAATATCCGTGAGACTTTAGTTTAAGTCTAAATGGAATACATTAGAAGAAGAAAGGTAAATGATTTAAGTAGAATATCTATCTGCAAAAGAATGATTAACTTCACTGTGTTTTTGCTCATCTCTTCTGACAGCTTTTATTAGATCTGAGAGTTGTGCATTGCGATCTAAGTTGTAGTATTTAATAGCGAGCAAAGGTGCTTGAAAATTTTCTAAATCCCCTCTTTCAACCTTTTTTAAATATTCTGTATAACTTTTTACTGCCTCATCTTCAAAGTAACCTATCATTCTGTGAGCAGTTCTAGTAAAAAAGATATACATAAATAAGTAGAATAAGCCAAAGATTGCCTGAGCAAATAAAACCAATAACCTTTCCATCCAATTAGGTTTAGCTATCTCAATAAAAAACATGAGGTGCATCCTTTCATTTTCTGCCTCAGCTAGCATCTCTCTGATGTTTTCACCGTAACCTGTTTTCATGCTTCTTAAGCTTTTAAAATGCATTAAAACGCCAGCGACCATACCTGGAACTCCTGCAACAGTCTCCAGCACAACGGCCCTATGACCGTATCTATTCACAAAAAAGGTATCCGCTATGAATCTAAAGAAAAGAGTCATAGAAAAGGCGAACTTGTCCGATAAAAAACCCGGAAAGGTGGTTAAAAGAGTTTTAATATAAATATAACTTATGATTGTCTATAAACTGAAATTATATAATGAATATCTTATGGAGTAAATACAGAAAGATATGTTCTGCTGAACTACGCATTACAAATCAAGTTAATTTTGATAAATAATCATCTATATTTAACTCTGGGATTGCTTTTTCTTTTCTGGAAGGTGTGCCGATGTATAAGTAACCTATTATCTCGTTGGTCTTTGGTAGCCCCAGTGACTCCACAATTTGAGGATTAAAAGCCATTTTACCTGTTCTCCAAACAGCTCCGTAACCTAATGAGGTTATAGATAAAAGGATATTTTGAGCAGATGCCCCTAAAGATAATAGTTGCTCAACTTTCGGTACTTTGGGATGCTCTTTTATGTCGGCCACTAGAATGATAATCATCGGTGCCCTGAATGGTGCATTAAGAAGCTTTGCTTTGTATTCTTCAGTTACATCTTCATCCGATAAATAAGCCGCATCAAGAAAAGAATCCGCTAATTTCTGTCTGCCCTCACCTGTTACTTCTATATATTTCCAGGGTCTTAACCATGCATGATCGGGGGCCCTTAAGGCCGCTCTATAAACCTCTTTCATTTCTTCTTCCGTTGGAGCAGGCTCCTCAAGAAAAGGAATTGAGTTTCGAGTTTGAATTGATTTAATTGTTTCCAAATTTTTTATAAGTATAAAAGATAATTTTACTACATAACTTGGTCATAAATTAAACTCTTCTACTTCCAAGATAACTTATAATTACCCTATGAAAGGTATTCTTCTTATTAATTTGGGCTCTCCTAAAGACCTAGAGCTTGATTCTGTGAAAGAGTATTTAAAAGAATTCCTATCTGATGATCTAGTTATTGATTATCCTAAATTCTTACAGCAAATATTAGTTAACTGGATAATCGTTCCCTCTAGATACAAAAATACGAGAGAAGCCTATTCTGAAATTTGGACTGATAAAGGATCTCCCTTAATAAATAGTACAATTGAATTAGGAGATAAAATAAACAGTAAGTCAAACATACCTGTAGAAGTGGCAATGAGATATCAATACCCCTCTATAGAAACTGGTATCTTGAATCTAAAAGAAAAAGGCTGCTCGGAGATTTTTGTAGTACCCCTCTATCCGCATTATGCAATGTCAACAACATTAACAACTCAGAATGAAGTACTAAGAGTTGCTAAAGTTTTAGATCTAAATATTGATGTAACTTTCATTGACTCATTTTTTAATGAACAAGGTTACATTAGTAGTTTAAGCCAAACGATCAGTGATAATAGGAGTGAAGATAGTGATTTTCTTTTGTTTAGTTACCATGGAATTCCGAACAGACACCTATTAAAAACAGATCCAACCAAAAATCACTGCTTAAAAGTAGAAAATTGCTGCGATATAGATTCCGACGCAAGACCTTATTGCTATAAAGCTCAAGTTTACGAAACATCAAAACTCTGTGCTAACTACTTAAATTTAGAAAGTTCTGAATGGAGTGTTTCTTTTCAATCAAGGATAGGGCCTGGATGGATTGAACCGTTCACTGATAAAGAGTTAGAGTTACTTGTTAAGAAGGGTGTCAAGAAACTCGATGTTGCCTGCCCCTCATTTGTAATTGATAACCTAGAAACTTTGGAAGAAATGAATATACGAGGAAGGGAAACTTTTATTGATGCCGGAGGAGAATCTTTTAACTACATTCCGTGCATTAATACCAACGAACAGTGGGTAGACTTTCTAATAAGTTCTTCTAAAAAGTAAAAGGGACCTTGAAGGTTTCAAGATCCCTTTCTTAACCAACCTTTGGGGAGGGTGTGATTAACCAGTTAAAATTTAAAGTCTGTAACTGATTCCGACTGGTTTAGAACGAGCCCTCTGCGCTGTGGACTCGTTCTGGGGCGCTTATTAACATTAATTAATCTTCTAAAACTAATGTTACGAGCTGCACAATACTTAATCCGTTAAGTATTTTTAGAACCTACTGGTTATAGATAACCTCGCATTTACTTCTTCACCCACAGACGCTTGATGCGTGCTGTGTGAATGAGGAAAATAAGCTTCATCTGTAAGATTCTCAACATTTAATCTAATGGTCAAATCATCAGAGATGTCATAGAAAGCTGCGAAATCAATTCTAGTGTAATCTGGAAGTACTAATCCAGGCTTATTATTACTAATATTAGATTCACCTTGTCTAGTAACTCCAAGACCATATCCAAATTTATCGTTTACTTGATAGGTAGTCCATAAAGACATTGTCATGTCAGGAATTTCTCTTGGCTCTCCGCCAGCATCGCTGGTCTCACCATCCATTTTACTTAAACCAAAAGCAACATATAGTTGATCGCTCACTTGTCCTTTAACTTCAAGTTCATAACCATCTACTGCAAGCCCTTGAACTTCATATTCTTCACCAGAATCATCTTTTGCAGCTCTCGTAGCCTCACTATCAAAATAACTAGCCCTAAGACTTACGCTTGGTGTTATATCGTAGTTAACTCCAATTTCTGTACTTTCATATACATCAGGATCAAGGCCTGCAGAACTTGAACTTAAACTCTTATATTGCTCACCAGATCTTGGTAAGAAGCTTTCGCTGTAGCTTACGTAGTAAGAAACATTGTCGGCTGGTTTATAGACAATTCCTGCTCTTGGAGAAAACTCATCATCTTCCCTAGATTGTGAAGTACCACCCTTTACATCGGCAACGGTTATATCAAACTGATCCAGACGACCACCTAAAAGAAGCATAAGGTTATCAGAAACTTCTATCTGGTCTTGAATATAAAAAGAAGTAACCTCAACTTCTGAGGTTGTTCTTCTGTTTAAATCGCTTGTGAAATCTAAAACTGTAGCAACTCCTGCAGCATTTGATGATATATCAAGAGTACCTCTCATGTTTGCAGGAAGGTTGAAAACCTCTCGATCTGTTCCTGTTGTAGAGAAATACGAGTCATATCTTTCATTCTTATTATCTGTATCTATGATTTCTGCACCTACTAAAAGAGTATGTGTTGCTCCTCCAATTTGTAGTTCATTCACAAAATTTCCAGAAACGATTAAATTTTCACGTTCTGTAGGATCTCTGTAGCCGTCAACTCTTACTGTACCAGCAACATTATCAGCTGCGTCGTATCTTTGTGCATATAGGTTTTGATATAGCTTTTCAAATTCACTGGAAGTTACAGAGAATATCGCTTTTGAAGTTTCAGAAAAGTCAGTGGTTAAAATACCTCTAAAGATATCTGCCTCTGCAGTTTGATAATTAACATCAGCAGTTCCAAACACTATATTTTTTAGTGGCTCATACGGCTTACCATTTAAAGTAGGTATACCTCTATCTATAAATCTCTCATGGTCTACATACTCGTAAGAAAGATCTAAAGTCGTTCTGTCACTCATTTGAATTTTAACTGTAGGATTAAAACCAATTCTATCTCCATCATAAGCGTCACGATGGTTTTCTAAAGTATCGCTATGAATGTTGATACGTATAGCTGTGTTATCACCCATTGAAGTGTTGTAGTCAACAGCGAAGTCAAAAGCACCGAAGTCATCAGCACCTATATCAAATGATCCAAATTGTTCTCCGATCTGAGCTTTCTTAGTAACACGATTGATTATTCCTCCAGTTCCTCCTCTACCAAAAAGAAGAGCATTAGGTCCTCTAAGGACTTCAACTTGCTCTACATTGTAAAGAGAACGGTAGTACTGAACATCATCTCTAGTACCATCTTGATAAAAGTCAGCAGTAGATCTTACTCCTCTAAAAACTACAGAGTCCCTATGACCTTCTCCTTGTGATGTATTCACACCTGGAGTGTAGCGAACTATATCCCCCAGCTCTCTCATACCTTGCACACGAATATCTTCATCAGTAACAATGGATAAACTTTGAGGTACATCGATAATTGCGGTTGGTGTTTTGAGTGATTGAACTTGATCTGAATAAAGCACCTTCCCTTTAACAACTATTTCTTCTACTGATTCATCAGAATATAGATTAGCCGTAAAAGCTAATGAAGAAATGATTACTGTTTTATAAAGAGACCTTATTATTTGAACCATTTTTTAATTCCCGTAAAGTTTAAATTAGTTATAAAAATCACTCTTAATGAGAACGAGAATGATTCTTACTTCGATTTCGGGAGCATTATAGATGAGAATGATTCTCAAATGCAACAAATAAAATAGAATTAATAATTAAAAATAATATTTGTTTACTTAGAGCGATGGGATGTTAAATCTTTTTCAATATCTTCGTGATCACCAACCATTATATGGGCATCACTTTTAGTAACGTATTTTTCTAAAATTGGTATAAATAGAAGCGGTACTATCCCACCTAACATAATTCCTAAGGCCGCAGACCTCATGGTTGGATCGAGAAGTGATGCAATTAAATCAGCTAAGATATGAGCTATTACAGCCCCTATTATTCCGGCTATATGTCCATTTGAAGTTTTCTTTAGTAACCGATTGATACTCCAACCAGAGTAATAACCTATAATCAAGATACCTACATGAACCAGCCCAAATACAAAACCCTTAATTAGTCCTTGTTCTAGCCCAAATGATGCAATAATTGCATCCATTAAGCATCCAGTTCCTTATCCAAATCAAACGCATCATGAAGAGCTGTAACTGCTGTAGTCATTTCAGATTTTTTTATTACTACAGAAATCTTAATTTCAGAAGTTGTAATCATCGAGATATTTATTTCACTTTTTGCTAAGGCTTGGAACATCTTGCTAGCCACACCTGCATGGGCTCTCATCCCTCTTCCTACTATACTAATTTTTGCAATATCATCATCAAGTTCTATTGAACCTCCTCCCAGGTTTTGAGATGTTTTTTGAAGAATCTCTTCAGCTGCCTTGGCATCACTCTTATCAACTGTAAAAGTAAAATCAGTATTATTATCAGCGCCAATATTTTGCACTATGACGTCTACTTCGATTCCTGCATCACTTATAGGACTCAATATTTTAGCTGCTACCCCAGGTACGTCAGGCACACCTCGAATGGTCAGCTTAGCTTCTGTGTCTATGCTGCTTATTCCAGAAACAATTGGTCGTTCCATAATATTTTTCTCCTCTTGAACTAGTGTTCCTTCTCCTTCCTTAAAACTGGACAAAACACGAAGTGGTAAATTAAATTTACTGGCATATTCAACAGCTCTCAACTGAAGAACTTTTGCTCCTGAGCTAGATAATTCTAACATTTCTTCAAAGCTCACTTCCTTTAAAAGTCTTGCTTTATCACATACCCTTGGATCAGTTGTAAAAACGCCATCCACATCAGTATAAATTTGACATTCATCTGCTTTCAAAGCGACCGCAAGAGCCACTCCTGTAGTATCTGAACCTCCTCTTCCAAGGGTGGTGATATCACCTGAATCATTCATTCCTTGAAAACCAGTTATGACAGGAACCACTCCATTATTTAATTCTGAAGTAATTTTACTTACTTCCACATCCAGTATTCTTGCTCTGCTGTGGCTCGAGTTAGTTTTTATACCTAACTGATAAGCAGTATAAGATTTACCTTTGATTCCTCTTTTAAGGAGAGCCATAGCTAACAAAGCTACAGAAATTTGTTCACCAGTAGATACTAAAGCATCATATTCTCTTAGATCAGGATCTGGATTAATTTGCTTAGCCAAATCAATAAGGTCATCAGTACTCTTACCCATAGCTGATAACACTACAGTCACTCTATTCCCTTTTTGGATTTCAGCTTCAACATTATCGGCGACCGCTTCTATACGCTCTGCATCAGCCACTGAAGTGCCTCCAAATTTTTTAACTATTAATTTGCCCATAAAAAAGGCGGGTATTCTATATTATTGATTAGTTAAAGAAACAATTAAGTCAGCTACCGAAGCCAAAGCTATGTCTAAATCATCAGTATTTTCAACTCCGCCTTGAGCGAAATCAGGCCTTCCGCCCCCACTTCCACCCAACTGATTAATTAAATGTTTCATAATTTCTCTAGCATCTATATTTACATCCTTAGAGCAGGCAACAATAGCAGGAGCTTTATCATTTGATATTGAGATTAACGTAATAATACTATTTGGACTTTGATTTCTTAACCGATCAGCTAATTCTCTTAGTTCTTTAGATTCGAGATCTCTAAAAGAGCTAGTTATTAATTTATAGCCCTCAATTTCCTGAGAGCTTTCCATTAAATCTTTTACTGAAGAGCCTAAATCTTCAGACTGTAGATCTTTTGAAGCCTTTTTTAATAATTTATTAAGATTAACTAAGTTGTCAATTGCCTCCAGAGAATCATCAAAAAGCTCTAACTCGCTTTGTTTATTTAACTGTTGAGATAATTCTAGATTTTCTTCTTTTAATTGAGTAATTTTTTTTAGTACTTGATCATTGGATGTATTTAAAGCTTTAGCATAAGAAGATATTTCCTCTTCTAAAAATCGTATGTAGGTTAAAACTTCAACACCTTCTCTAGATTCAATATCTTCTACTAAGAGTTCATTACAAATTTCAGAGTAATTTTGTTCCAGTTCATCTAACAAAAAGGTAGCACCGGCACCAGTTACAGCTTCTATCCGTCTAACACCTGCAGAGATACCGGACTCTGAAGTTATCTTCATAACTCCTATTTCACCAGTTCGCTCGACGTGAGTCCCACCACATAGCTCGATAGAAAAGCCATTGCCAATATTTAAAACTCTTACCTCATCGCCATATTTATCTCCAAAAAATGCGACTGCACCTTTTTCAATAGCCTCACTTATTGGAAGGATTTCAGTTATAGATTTAGTATCTTTTGTAATTTCAGAATTGATTAAATCTTCAATAGCTTCTATGTCTCCAGATTCAATCGAGTCGTTGTGAGCAAAATCAAATCTCAATCTTGACTCCTCAACTAATGAACCTTTCTGTTCAACATGTTCACCGAGGACTTGTCTAAGAGCTGCATGCAATAGATGAGTTGCGCTGTGATTACTTTTAATCCTATTCCTTTGCTCAGTGTTTATTTCAGCTTTTACATTATCGCTTTTTTTAAAGGATCCAGACTTTACATGCCCTATATGGAGAAAGTGATCTCCTTTCTTTTGAGTATCATATACTTCAAAAATAGAATCAGCAGATTCTATATAACCTTTATCTCCTATTTGGCCACCAGATTCTGCGTAAAATGGAGTTTGATTTAACAATAATAAAGCTTCTTCTCCCTCATTAACCTCTTCTTTAGTGTTTGTTTTGGAAAATATTTCAACAATGTTGGAATCAGATACATGAGATTCATAACCCAGGAAATTAGTTGCTCCTTCAATATTCAGAGACTCAGGAATTATCGAGCTAAAATTACCGGAAGATCTTGCTCTTTCTTTTTGCTCAAGCATCAATGAATCGTACATTTCCATATCAACGATCAGGTTTCTTTCTCTGGCAAAATCAGCAGTCATATCAACTGGAAACCCATAGGTATCATATAATTTAAAGGCTACCTCTCCAGATATTTTATGACCTTCTAGTTTCTTTACTTCTGATTCGAGTAATTGCATGCCCTGTTCAAGGGTTGAAGAAAATTGTTCTTCTTCTTTTGATAGGTTTGCTTGTATTATTTCCAAATTCTTAGTCAATACTGGATGAGCTTCACTCATACGCTTCTCTAGAACAGGAACAAGACTGGAAAGAATTGGCTCATTCATTCCTAACTTGTGAGCATGTCTAAGTGCACGTCTAATAATTCTTCTTAAAACATAGCCCCTGCCTTCATTGGAAGGAATAACACCGTCAGCTATTAAAAATGAAGCAGCTCTTAAATGATCTGCTATAACTCTAAGGGAGGGATTAGATAGATCTTCTTGCCCTGTTAACTTGCCGGCTTCCGAAACTATAGCCTTGAGAATGTCTGTATCATAATTATTTGGTTCGTTCTGGAGAACTGCGGCAACTCTTTCTAATCCCATTCCTGTATCGACACAAGGATTAGGAAGTGGCTTTAAAGAGCCATCTTTGCTTCTATCGAATTGAGTAAATACAAGGTTCCAAATCTCAACGTACCTATCTCCAGGTTCGTTACCTAATTTTGGAGGATCACCTTCCAAATGATCACCATGATCATAAAATATCTCACTGCAAGGTCCACAAGGTCCTGTGTCTCCCATTGTCCAAAAGTTATCTTCATCACCAAGTCTAGAGACTCTTTTAGGATCAATACCTATTTTCTCAATCCATATTGCTTCAGACTCATCGTCGCTTTCATGAACAGTAATCCATAATTTATCAGGAGAAATTTTGTATCTTTCAGTTAATAGTTCCCAGGCAAAACAAATAGCTTCTTCTTTGAAATAGTCACCAAAGCTAAAGTTTCCAAGCATTTCAAAAAAAGTATGGTGTCTGGCTGTGTACCCCACATTGTCTAAATCATTATGTTTTCCTCCGGCACGCATGCATCTTTGTGAACTAACTGCTTTGTTATAACTTCTTTTCTCCACCCCCAACAATAAATCTTTAAAAGGAGCCATACCGGCATTTATGAATAGTAAAGTAGGATCATTTAAGGGCACTAGAGGAGCACTCTCCACCAAGGTGTGTCCTTTTTCCTGAAAAAAATCCAAATAGATTTTTCTTATTTCGTCGGTGGAAAGTATTGGGGTCACGGCTAAAATATTTCAGAAAAAAAGTTCATCATTGACTGCCAAGACCTTTGATCAGCATTCTTATTATATTGCGTACCAAAATCAGGATCATTAGCATCAGGATTCGTAAATGCATGATAGGCATTACCATAGCTATGTAATTGCCAATCTGCTTTTGCTTCAGTCATCTCTTTTTGAAATTCATCTATCATGGTTAAAGGGACCATTGGATCTCTTTCTCCATGCAAAACAAGAACTTTAGCCTGTATTCCTTTGTCGGATATTTCAGAACCCATTAATAAACCGTGAAAGCTAACTACACCATTAATTTCAGTTCCTGATCTTGCCAGATCTAATACGACTAATCCTCCGAAGCAGTATCCTATAGCTGCTAGCTTACTAGAATCTACACCTTCAAGTTTTTTTCCAGTTTCCAATGCAGAATTAATAACCGATTTAAGTTTATTTCTGTCCTCTATGAGAGGAGCCATCATGGATTGATTTTCTTCAGTTGAAGAACCTACTCTTGCTCCTCCATACATATCTACTGCCATCGCAACGAAACCTTCTTCAGCCAATTCAATAGCTTTATTTTCAACGAACTCATCCCTACCCGCCCATGTATGAGCAATCAGAATTAAAGGAGCAGTCTCTTTTTTGGGATACGCTACGAATGCTGCATAGTCCTGTTCTTCAACTTGATATTTTATTTCTTCTGTTTTCATATCTATTATCCTATTAACTCTAGTTCTTTCTGGAACCTTTTGCCGTTTTGTACATAATGTTGTGCTGAGAGTAGCAAACCTTGTTTTTGATCATCATTCAATTCACCCTTAATTTTTCCGGGTGATCCTAAGACTAAAGAGCCGTCAGGAACTTCCATTCCTTCGGTAATGAGTGCATTTGCTCCTATCAAACACCCCTTTCCTATCTTAGCACCATTTAGAACAACCGAGTTTATACCTACAAGACTACCATCCCCAACAGTGCAGCCATGCAACATCACTTTATGGCCAATGGTTACATCTTTCCCAATATTTAAAGGGAATCCAAGATCAGTATGCAAGACAGAACATTCTTGAACATTTGATCTTTCACCTATTGTAATTAATTCAGTATCTCCTCTTATGACAGCTCCAAACCATACACTTGCATCTTGGCAGAGTCTAACTTTTCCCAAAACTGTAGCGGATTCCGCTACATAAAAATCACCATCTATTATGGGTTCATGTTCTCCTAATTTATAAAGCATAATTTATCCCTTTTTCTAATTTCCTTTTGTTTTTAAATCTATTCTTGCATCTAATGCTATATTCAGAAAATCAACTGTCATCATTGCTGTTAAGCCCCATATTATATAAGAGTCGTATTCATATGCTGGCATAAAAAATTTATCTCCATTACGGTTAATCTCATCGTTCCTATGTCTTTTATCTTTTAGAAGAAATGATAAAGGCACTCTAAAACAAGCTTCAATCTCATCAGAGTTATCATTTAGTTCGATATTACTAGGAACAATACCTACATACGGAGTTACGCTTACATTGAACCTAGAAACAACAGTATCTATGGGACCGAGGATATTAACCTTTGTCTTATCTAAGCCTGTCTCTTCTTCTGATTCCCTAAGTGCAGTATTCTTTAAATCTTTATCTTCTTTCTCATACATGCCACCTGGAAATGAGACCTCTCCACCATGTGAACCAACCTTATTAGATCTGAGAGTATAAATAAGCTCTGGATCTTTAGAGTCCGTTATGGCTATGAGTACAGCTGCCTTTCTTAGTTCTTCTACAGGCGGTCTCCCGGAATAATTTATTATTTTGTCCGTAATTTTTTTAAGCATCAATTTATGCAATAAGTATGGGTAGATAGTTTATACTTCTGTCGCCTGAAATCGAAATAAATTAAATGAAATACTGTAGCGTATGCGGTTCTTTAACTGAAAAAAGAATTCCTGAAGGAGATAATAGAGAAAGAGATTGCTGCACAAATTGCGGTTTTATTCACTATACAAACCCTAATATCATTGTTGGCACCATTCCAGTAAAAGACCAGTCTATTCTTCTATGTAAAAGAGCAATAGAGCCTAGATATGGTAAATGGACTTTACCGGGCGGTTTTCTTGAAAATGGAGAAACTGTTTCTCAAGGAGCTTTTAGAGAGACATTTGAAGAAACAAATACGGAAGTAGAAATGGGAGAACTTTATGCAATATTTAATGTTCCTCAAATAAATCAAGTGTATATGCTTTATCTAGCACAAGTTGTTCAAGATGATTACTCTGCAACCACGGAGAGCCTTGAAGTTCAGTTCTTTCAAGAAGATGAAATACCATGGGAAGAATTAGCCTTTCCATTTGTTCCTATAGTGATTAAAAAATTCTATTTAGACCAAAAGACAGGTCAATTTCCACTTACTACTCACACAATAGAAAGAAAGAAATAAACTTACTTTATAAATTCTCGGGCATTGAGAAAGAACCTAATCCAGGGACTGTAATGAGACCAATCTTCTGGACTCCAAGAATATTGATCATTCAGAAATGCTCTTTCAGGATGTGGCATCATAATGGTGACATTACCACTTTCATTTGTTACTCCGGCGATTCCATCGATAGATCCGTTAGGATTTGCAGGATATTCCTCAGTCTGATTACCTTTATGATCAGCATAAGCAATACTGGTAACTTTATTACTTGATAAATTATCTAAATGACTTTGTTGGACTTCTACCTTACCTTCACCATGAGCTACAGGAACAGGGATTACAGCCCCCGTCATACCTTTAAAGAAGATTGAAGGAGAATCTTTTACAGATACTTGTACTAATCTAGCTTCAAACTTTTCAGAAATATTTCTTTTAAACTTAGGCCAGCTTTCTGTTCCAGGAATTAAAGGCTTTAGTAACGATAATGCCTGACAGCCATTGCACACTCCTAAAGAAAATACTTCTTCATTGTGAAAGAAATCTCCAAATTGATTTCGCAGATTTTCATTAAATAAAATAGTATTTGCCCAACCTCCCCCGGCACCAAGAACATCACCATAAGAGAACCCACCACAAGCCACTAAGCCTTCAAAATCCTTGAGCAGATGCCGACTAGAGATTAAATCAGTCATGTGGACATCAAAACAGTCGAAGCCGACTTCGTGAAAAGCAGCTGCCATTTCATTCTGGCCATTAACTCCCTGTTCTCTGAGAATTGCAATTCTTGGTCTAGAGCTTTTTAAATCTATCAGTTTAGGTATGGAGAAATTAATATTTGGTTTTAATCCACCTTTATCAGGATCCGTATCATTCCTATATTCCGATTCAGCTGTAGCAGGATTATCCCTCATTGATTGAATCTCGAAGCCAACTCTATGCCAATTCTCTAACAAATGTTTGAGAGATGAAGATAGAATATTTTGACCTTTATAATTTATATCAACTGATGGCTGATCAGAAATAGTCCCTAAATTATAAATATGATCTTCTAAGCCGGTTTCATTAAACATCTCTAATACGAAATCTGAGTCTTGGGACAAGACTTGTATTACAACGCCCAATTCTTCATTAAAAAGAAAGCTGATCAATTCATGATTTTTTTCAATAACCTTATCAAGGTCTATGCTTAAACCTAATCTACTGGCAAAAGACATCTCGCATAAGGTTGTGATTAGGCCTCCATCGGAGCGGTCATGATAGGCCAAGATTTTTTTATGGGAAAGCAACTTGTAGACCGCTTCAACAAATAATGGCATTTCCTTTATACACTCAACATCTGGCGCATCTCCTCCCGTCTGCCCTTTTATTTGAGATAGTATGCTTCCACCCATACGTTTTTTACCTTTAGCTAAATCGATATAAAGTAAAACAGATTCTTTTTCGTTCTTTAGTTCCGGAGTGACCGCTATAGATATATCTTTAACTGGAGAAAAACCTGAAACAATTAGAGATAAAGGAGATATCACAGACTTATTTTCATCGTTTTCACTCCATTCTGTAGACATGGATAAAGAGTCCTTTCCAACAGGAATTGTCATATTCCATTCCGGACATAAACCCATTCCAATAGCCTCAACAGCCTCGAATAGATCCTTATTACCTTGTAACTTTCCAGGCGAGCCCATCCAATTAGCTGAAAGCTTAATATCTGAAATGTTTGATATGCCAGAGGGCAAAATATTTGTTACTACTTCGGCAACTGCAATTTTTGCAGAGGCACTTGCATTTAGTAATGCAAGAGGAGTTCTTTCGCCCATAGCCATAGCTTCTCCAGATTTACCTGAGAATGCTGCTTTGCATAAACCGTAATCTGACACAGGAACTTGCCAAGGTCCAACTAGTTGATCCCTAGCTATCAATCCTGTTATCGATCTATCACCTATAGTTATTAAAAAGCCTTTACTTGCTACAGTTGGGTGTCTCAAAACTTCATACAATAATTTATTGGATACTTTTTTAGGTAAATTTAGTAAAGCCAGCTCTTCTGATTCTCTTTTAAAACTAAGGTGAGTTTTGGGAGGTTTACCAAACAAGATCTCGAGGGAGAGACTAATTGGATAATTATCAAAATATGAATCGTAGACTTCAAGATTGTTACCATTAGTAATTTCCCCGACTATAGAATACGGACATCTCTCCCTTTCACATATATCGGAGAAAATTCCTAAGTTCTTCTCAGAGATAGCTAGTACATATCTTTCCTGAGATTCATTACACCAAATTTCCATAGGTGTCATTCCAGGTTCAGAATTAGGTATAGAACGAAGATCAATTAATCCGCCATGTCCACTATCTTTTACAAGTTCAGGGATGGCATTTGAAAGTCCTCCCGCTCCCACATCATGTATAAACAATATGGGGTTATTTTTATCCTGCCAACACCTATCAAGAACCTCTTGGCATCTTCTTTCCATCTCAGGATTCTCTCTTTGTACCGAAGCAAAGTCCAAATCTGTATCACCTTCACCTGAAGAAAGGGATGAAGCAGAACCTCCACCCAAACCAATTAACATTGCGGGGCCACCAAGAACAACCAATTTCGAGCCGACTGGGACTTCCTTCTTCAAAGCATGATCTGTTTTTATATTACCTAGTCCACCTGCAAGCATTATTGGCTTGTGATAACCGAAATGTTCAGTACTACCCTTCGATTCAAAGGTTCTGAAGTATCCTAAAATATTTGGTCGCCCAAACTCATTATTAAAAGATGCAGCCCCTATAGGTGCATCAATCATTATTTTTAAAGGAGAAGCTATTCTATTTGGTTTTTCTTCTTGAAATTCCCATTGTTCTGCTAGGGCAGGAATACGTAAATTAGAAACAGAAAAACCAGTTAATCCAGCCTTAGGTTTAGCACCTATACCAGTAGCGCCCTCATCTCTTATTTCACCTCCCGAACCAGTTGCAGCCCCGGAAAAAGGCGATATAGCTGTAGGATGATTATGAGTTTCAACTTTTATTACCATATTAACTTCTTCTTTATG
Source organism: Gammaproteobacteria bacterium (assembly GCA_004214065.1). Classification (GTDB taxonomy): domain Bacteria; phylum Pseudomonadota; class Gammaproteobacteria; order Magnimaribacterales; family Magnimaribacteraceae; genus Magnimaribacter. Next base: position 77,435 of record SGZM01000001.1, read on the forward strand.
AGTTAAATATCTACCTTCCTGAGGATAAAACCTGTCAGCTGTATTCCCTTCAAGTATTGCCGCGTTATCTTCATAAGCAGAAATAACCCCTTTAGAGGAGTTTTGATAAGTATTACGAATCATGTCGAAAAGGCTTCTAGGTTGTTCTTTTCCATCGATCGTCCAATCAGCATTAAAAATTTTATGACGGCAATGTTCTGAGTTAGCTTGAGCAAACATCATCAATTCTGCGTCTGTAGGATCTTTATTGGTTTTTGAATAACTATTATATAAGTATGAGATCTCTTCATCACTAAGAGCTAAACCAAGTTCAGTATTGGCCTCGTGCAACGCACTTTGATTCTTCAAAGAGATATCGACTTCTGATAAGGGTCGAGGTTGAAGATCAGAAAATAACCTAGGAATTTCATCAAGTTCTAAGATCACTTCTTGAGTCATTTTATCTGCCAAAGTATTCCCCAACTCTTTCAAGTCCATAGAATTAATATCTTTTGATACGAAGTAACAAAACCCTCTCTCAACTCTTTTAATAAAATTCAGGTTGCAATTCTTCAATATTTCGGTCGCTTTTGATGACCAAGGTGAAATAGTTCCGATCCTTGGAGTTATAAAGAGGGGCCTTTTTTCTAAATCATCTTCTTCTTCAGCTCCATTAAGTAACTGTGATAACTCAGACAATTCTTCGTTCGAAATGGCAGAAGATAGAATATTTAAATGACAAAAATATATTTCTTTATATGTGATATTTTTGGCTTCTTCCAGTGATATTGATTGCCTCAATTGATTTAATCTAAACTCAGAGGGTTTTTCAGAACCTAGGATGGCAATGATATTTTTTGAAACTTCTAATATTGAGTTCATTGATGGATGGTCATCATTGTAATAAAAGCCTATGTTAAGTAAATAGCTTATGTTGTGGTTTTTTTACATAACACATACTATATGTAGTGGTTTTATTATTTATAGCATCTAGATGGTAGTAAATTCGCTAATTTTATCTAAAATGCGACGAAAATTTGGGGAGTTATGTTAAATAATTTAAAGTTACGATACTCTTTAATTTCCTTTCTAAGCCTCTTAACAGTTTTGACTTTGGAGGCTCCTGTTCTAGGATCTTACTCGCAAGAAAATAAATCTTTCATAAAGGAAGAGTTAGAATTCTTTTGGAAAGAAGATATGGCTGGATTTTCTATTTTTTTAGATAGAACTGAAACAAGATTGCCAAAGTACAAGAATTATTTCGAAGCGGCAGCAAAAAATTTAGATGTCCACTGGACTCTTCTTGCTGCTATTAGTTATCAGGAGTCACACTGGAATCCGAAAGCAATTTCTAATACCGGTGTAAGAGGAATGATGATGTTAACCCAAAAAACTGCAAAGGAAATGGGTATTAATAAAAGAACCGATGCAGAAGATAGTATTTATGGAGGGGCAAATTATTTTCAAAAAACAATGAACAGACTCCCGATCGAGATTTCTAAACTTGATAAGATATGGATATCTTTGGCAGCTTATAATTTAGGTTTTAAAAATATTGAATTGGCAAGAGATCTTGCTGTGTCATCGAACCTAGATCCAAACCTATGGTCAGATGTTGCTTTATCATTAAAAGAAGTTTTACTTGAACGTTATGGCAAAGAATCTAAGGAGTTCGATAAGCATGATGAGGTTCTAAAATATGTAAAACGAATAAATTTATATTACACAAGCTTGTCTATACTGTATAAAGATAAAGAATTACTTTTATTAGCTAAGAAGTAATTTTTCTTTCAACTCCTCCACTCTATCGCGATAACTAGCAGCTTCCTCAAACTCTAGATTTTTTGCATATTTATACATTTGATCTTCCAATCTTACGATCTCTTTCCTAACTTTTTCTGGGTTATCAAAACTTTCTATAGGTTCAAATGCAATATCTGCCAACTCATCTAACTTTCTTCGTGTTTTAGACTTACCTTTAACTGATCTAGCACCTTCCAAGATATCGCTAACACTCTTTTCAATCCCTTTAGGTTTTATAGAATGCTTAAGATTAAAAGCTTCTTGTATATCTCGCCTTCTATTAGTTTCTCCAATAGCTCTCTCCATCGAACCAGTTATCTTATCTGCGTAAAGGATAGCTTTTCCTTCTATATGCCGTGCGGCACGACCTATTGTTTGGATTAATGAACTCTCTGATCTAAGGAAGCCTTCTTTATCAGCATCAAGAATAGCTACTAAAGCTACTTCAGGTATATCCAAACCTTCACGTAATAAGTTAATTCCAACTAAAACATCAAAAGCTCCTAATCTTAAATCTCTTATGATTTCTACTCGCTCAACAGTATCAATATCAGAATGCAAGTATCTAACTTTGGTACCATTTTCATCTAAATATTCTGTTAAGTCTTCAGCCATCCTTTTAGTCAAAACAGTTACAAGCACCCTGTATCCTTTCGCAACTATTTGATTGATCTCTTCTTGTAAATCATCTACCTGATGAGTTGCTGGCCTGATTTCTACTTCCGGATCAGTTAAACCTGTAGGCCGTGCAACCAATTCAGTGATATTTCCTGAATTTTCTATTTCATATTTTGCTGGTGTGGCTGATAAAAAAACTCTTTGTCCAGAAAGTTTTTCCCATTCATCAAACCTAAGGGGTCGATTGTCTAAAGCTACTGGTAACCTAAAACCATAATCTACTAAAGTTTGTTTTCTTGATCTATCGCCTCGATACATACCTCCTAGCTGTGGTAACGACACATGAGACTCATCAATAAAAACTAATGCATCTTGAGGCAGGTATTCATAAAGAGTTGGCGGTGGCTCCCCAGGTTGTCTATCTGATAAAAATCTTGAGTAATTTTCAATACCAGAACAAAAACCAAGCTCCTTCAACATCTCAATATCATATTTAGTTCTCTCTTCAAGTCTTTGTGCTTCTACTAATTTATTTTCCTTTCGCAAATAATCTAATCTCTCAACCAGCTCTTCTTTTATAAACTCTATAGCCTGTAAAATTTTTTCTCTAGAGGTTACATAATGAGACTTAGGATAAATTGTAATCCTTGGAACCTCCTTAAATATCTCTCCAGTGAGAGGATCAAAGAGTTTTAAAGCTTCTATTTCATTACCAAACAATTCAATTCGTAAAGCTTCTTTTTCAGAATCTGCAGGAAATACATCTATTACATCGCCACGAACCCTATACATTGATCGTTTAAAATCTATTTCGTTTCTTTGGTACTGTAGTTCAGCAAGCCTTCTTAGAAGCGTTCTTTGATCTACCTCATCACCTCTATCTAAATGGAGTACCATTTGTAAGTAAGATTGAGGGTCACCCAATCCATAAATAGCCGACACAGATGCAACAATCACGACATCTCTTCTTTCCATTATTGCTTTTGTTGCCGATAGTCGCATTTGTTCAATATGTTCATTTATAGATGCGTCCTTCTCTATATAGATATCTGTTGTTGGGACATAAGCTTCGGGTTGATAGTAATCGTAGTAAGAAACAAAATATTCAACAGCGTTATTAGGAAAATACTCTTTAAATTCTCCATAAAGTTGCGCCGCCAATGTCTTATTATGTGCCATAACTATGGCAGGTCTTTGCACTTCTTGAATGACATTTGCCATAGTAAACGTCTTGCCTGACCCTGTAACTCCCAATAGAGTTTGGTTAAGCAATCCATCATTTAGGCCTTTGACTATTTCACTAATCGCCCTAGGTTGGTCCCCGGCCGGCTTGTAATTTGATACTAAATCGAATTTCTTTGACATATTTTTACAAAAAATATTATACGCTGAGATTGGAAGCGTTATAATTACTATATTCCCCGATAGCTCAGTTGGTAGAGCAAATGACTGTTAATCATTGGGTCGCTGGTTCGAGCCCAGCTCGGGGAGCCATACATTAGGCCCACTGAAAACGTGGGCCTTTTTTTATTGTGATAGTATTAACTAATATATGCCAGCAAAATTATTTAATCCCAATTCAGAAGATCCTTTTGTATTCAGCCGGTCAAGAATAGATAATTTCTTGGAATGCAAAAGATGTTTTTATCTAACAAATAAAGCTGGTATTGCTAGACCGCCCTCTTTTCCTTTTAACCTTAATAATGCAGTTGATGAGCTCTTAAAAAATGAATTCGACACTTACAGAGAGAGAAAGGAGCCTCATCCAATCATGATAGAGAATAACCTTAAAGCCCTTCCATACCAACATCCAGATCTTGAAGAATGGCGAGAGTCATTGAGACATGGAATTAAGCGATTTCATAAAGAAACTAATCTGATTTTAAGAGGTGGTTTAGATGACTTATGGATTAATACAGAAACAAATCAACTAATAGTTGTAGATTACAAAGCAACATCCAAGAAAGGAGAAGTCAGTATCGATGCTGACTGGCAAATAGGTTACAAAAGGCAAATAGAATTTTATCAATGGTTACTCAGGGGTAATGCGTTTGACGTATCAGATATTGGATATTTTGTTTATTGCAATGGTATTTCTGAGAAAGATGAATTCAATAATATACTTGAATTTAAAACTAAGCTCATACCGTATAAAGGTAATGATTCATGGGTTGAACCAACACTATATGATTTAAAGGAAACTCTTATGAAAGATGAAATTCCTGATGCAGATCCCAAGTGCAGTTATTGTTCATACGTTAAAAAAACTTTGATGATTTAGATCAAGCTTTCTTCCAGGTGGTTCCAGATTCTTTATCTTCAAGAATTATGCCCTTGTCTAAAAGCTCATCTCTTATCCTGTCTGATAGCTCAAAATCTTTTTCTTCTCTTGCTTGATTTCTCTTCAAAATATAACTTTCAATTTCTTCGTCACTGATACCAATTCCTTCTGTAAAGTAATTTTTAGCTTTGTCTTGAAGTAGTCCCAAAATACTAGAGAGACTAACTAGTTCTTTAGCCAGCGAAGATGCTTCTTGAAATTTATTTTTTTTCTTGAGGGTATTAATTTGTCGAGCAATTTCAAATAAAACTGATATAGCTGAGGGTGTATTAAAGTCATCTCCCATAGCTTTATGAAATTTATCAGAATACTTTGTTTGAAAATATTCTTTAGTTTCATACTCAAGATCTTGCAAAGAGTTATAAAGTCTATCTAAAGAATTCTTTGCTTCATTCAATCCAACTTCCGAATAATTTAGAGGGCTCCTGTAATGATTAGATATCAAGAAGAGACGCAAGACCTCCGGTGAATTAATCTCAAGAGCATCTTTTATTGTTACAAAGTTCTTAAGAGATTTTGACATTTTCTCTTTATCAATCCTTAGAGATCCAGTATGCATCCATACTTTAGCAAACTCTTTACCCGTTACACATTCAGACTGAGCAATCTCATTTTCGTGATGCGGAAACTTCAGATCAGATCCTCCTCCATGAATATCAAAAGTCTCACCCAATGCATCCATGCTCATTGCTGAGCATTCAATGTGCCAACCTGGTCTGCCAGCACCCCAAGGCGAGTCCCACTTCAGCCCCTCAGTATTTTTTTTCCAAAGAACAAAATCAGCAGGATTCTTCTTATCTGTATCAACTTCAACTCTTGCGCCCGCCAACATGTCCTCTAAGTTTCTTCTCGATAATTTCCCATAAGAATCAAAAGATTCAGCTGAGAAATAAACATCTGAATCTCCTTCGTAAGCGTGTCCTTTCTCCAAAAGAATTTCGATTAGAGAAATGATGGAGTCGATATTATCAGTTGCTCTTGGTTCTAAATCAGGTTCGATCATACCCAATGACATAAAATCCTCATTCATTGAATCTATGTATTTTTCTGTTAATTCTTTTGGAGAAATATTAAGTTCTTCTGCCCTGGCTATAATTTTGTCATCTACATCAGTTATATTCCTTATGTAGTGCACTTCGTAGTTAATACTTCTCAAATATCTGACTATAAGGTCAAACGATATAAAAGTTCTTGCATGACCAATATGAGTATCGTCATAAACTGTCATGCCACAAACATACATCTTGATCTTATTTTTTTCTATAGGTATAAGATTTTCTTTCTTACCTGATAACGTATTAAAAACTTTCACAGCTCAGATGCCTCTTTTAATCTTTTTAGAACTTGCTCTGTACCAATTAAATTAACAACTCTATCCAGTTCTGGGCCTTTAGTTTGACCTGTAATTGCGCATCTTAAAGGCATGAATAGTTCTTTTCCTTTCTTGCCAGTTATAGAACCAATATTTTTAGCTGTTTCATTCCAGTCTAGGATGTCAGATGGGATAGCATCACATGCTTGAAGGTAGAACTCCTTTCCAGCGGACCTCATGATATTAATAATCTCCTCTCTTTGTACCAATGGAGTTAAGAATAAGTTATTTAAATACTCTTGAGCCTCATGGGGAAAATTAATGTTATCTTTAATTAGAGCAACAAAATTTTCGTTATTAACTAAAGCAGGCAACCCTTCGAGGGAATCTTGCAGCCAAATACTACATTCATTTATATTCAATTCTTCAACCGCTTTCTTTTGCCAATATAGGAGTTGATCCATATCGAATTTACTTGGTGAACTGGAAATATTATCTATTTTGAATTCATCTGCTAGCTCACTATGAGTCTTCAGATCATTATCAACTATGGTATGACCAACTCTAGAAAGATAATTACTAACAGCAATAGGTAAATATCCTTGCTCCCTTAAATCATTAATTGAAATACTGCCGTTCCTTTTCGATAAAGGAGCTCCATCTGAACCCGTAAAAAGTGAAACATGAGCATATTTTGGCAATGAAAGACCCAGCGCTTCAAGAAGTGCTATTTGTCTGGGTGTATTACTAAGATGATCGTCTCCTCTCAGTACAAGATCAACTCCCATTAATGAATCATCAATTGCATTCGCAAACATGAAAGTGGGCGTATTATCTTTTTTTCTTACAATAAAATCATCGAGATCATCAGTAGAAAAAGACTGCTTCCCCTTAACTAAATCTTGAAACTCGATTTTGCTATCTTTGGGGATCCTAAATCTATATACCGGTTTGTTTCCTTTATCCAGTTCTTCTTTTACTTCTTTTTCAGTGGCATCAGACCAAACTCCTGTATAGCGAGGCGGCTGCCCAGATGCAATTTGATTTCGTCTAATAATTTTTAGTTCCTCTTCACTAGTGAAGCAAGGGTATATAAGGTTCTTTTCTAAAAGAGCCTTGTAAAACTCTTCATATAAATCGATTCTCTCAGATTGATAATAAGAATCTTCATTGCCACCTACTTCTGGACCTTCATCCCAATCTAAGCCCATCCATTTCAAGTCATTACAAATTGCTGTAGAAAACTCCTTTTTAGACCTTTCTAAGTCTGTATCTTCAATTCTTAGGAGAAAAGATCCATTATCCTTCTTTGCTATAAGCGAACTAAAAAGAGATGTACGTAGATTTCCAAGATGCAAAAGACCTGTTGGACTGGGACAAAATCTAGTTTTATTTACCTTCATGTCCTTAATATATTGGAAGCTTAACCATAAAGTTCGTATTATAGCCTCCTCACGCATATGAATTTAAAAGAAATATGAACAAACTCACTTCCATCTTAAGCTTAGTAACAATTTTTATTGGGCTTTCATGGATTGTGGGCTGTTCTCAAAATGAAAAGGAGATAAAAGTGATAACTTTTGAAACAACACTAGGCCCAATAGTAATAGAGCTTTTTGAAGAAGAAGCACCTGTAACATCAAAAAACTTCTTAGAGTATGCAGAAAGTGGTTTTTTTAATGGAACCTTATTCCACAGAGTTATACCAGGTTTTGTTATACAGGGTGGAGGAATGGAACCTGGTATGGTTAACAAAGAAGGCAATCCCCCCATTATGAATGAGGCAAATAATGGTTTAAAAAACCTCAAGTGGACTTTATCAATGGCTCGTACCAATGATCCACATTCAGCGAGCTCTCAATTCTTCATCAACCTAGTAAATAATGTCTCTTTAGATCACACAGAAGAAACTATTCAAGGTTGGGGTTACGCAGTCTTTGGGGAAGTTGTCGATGGCTTTGAAACTGTTGAAGCTATTGCCTCTGCTGCTACAGGTTCCTCTGGGTTTCACCAAGACGTACCTCTGCAAGAAATTTCTATAATAGACACTAAAGTCACTACCGAATAAATAATTTAAAAAAGAAAGAATGGCTTACTGTTTTATATCTGATCTCCACTTACAAGAAAGTAGGCCAGATATTACTAAAGCATTTCTAGACTTTCTTGACGATACTGCCTCTAAAGCAGAAAAGCTATATATCCTTGGTGATTTATTTGAAGCCTGGATAGGCGATGATGATCAAAATAATTTCATCTCCGAAATCCGAGCAGCCCTGCTAAAAACAAACAAGACTACAAAAATCTTTTTCCTAAATGGTAATAGGGATTTCTTGATTGGAACGGAATTTGCATCTTCCTCTGGTTTCGAAATTCTTAATGATCCCACTATTGAAGAAATGTTTGGAAACAATGTTCTCCTAATGCATGGAGATTTACTGTGTACAGAAGATCATGATTATCAGGCCTTTAGAAAGACTAGTAGAGATCCTAAATGGCAAGATGAATTTCTGAATAAGTCTATTCAGGAGAGGCGAGAAATTGCTCATAATCTCAGGACCATTAGTAAAGAGGCAACTGAGATTAAGAAAGAAGAAATTATGGATGTATCTACAGCTGAAGTTATTAGAATAATGGAAGAGTCTTCCGTCAATCTGCTAATACATGGCCATACACATAGGCCAAAATCTCATAAGATTAAAGTCAATGATCAACCCGCTGAAAGGATTGTTTTAGGAGATTGGGATGCATACGGCTGGTATATATGGATGGACTCCAGCTCTTGCGAGTTAAAAAATTTTTCTATCTCCTAGAAACAAAAAACAACTGAAACAATAGTCCAATAATTAAAGTCAACATCCCCAAAATAACTCTTGGATCACTGTAATAGCCAATTGGTTCAACGGGGAATGCAATTGTCTTTTTTAATGCAGCAATTTTAAAAGCATGCCTATCCCTCATGTTGGGATGAGTAACTACCTCCATGAATGCTCTACGGCTTTTATACCTCATTAAAGCTGCTTGATCCCAAGTCTCTGCCCCTTCGATGCCAACTATATCCATAGAGTCCCAGATAGCATAACCTCCAAAGATTGGGTGTGAGGCTCTTTTTAGAAGATTTGGCCACATATGCTCCATGTATCTAGACATCAGTTGATCAGCTGACTCTCCTGAATTTGCACCCGCTACATCTTCGGGATTCTTATTCATTTCTATACTATTCACCATAATGAATTGCCTTCCGGTATCTTGCTCCATAAACTTTCGGAGAAAATCTTTTCTTAGCTCAGATGAGATATAAAAGTCATCCTCGGAGCCTGAAGACATTTCGAAATTTCTTAAATTTTGATCATACTTAATTAGGAAATCCTGTATTTCGTCTTCACTTAGCTTTCCACCCATATCCGTATACCAGAAGAAAAAGCATGCATAAATCGTTACTAAAATTAACCAAGTTTTCATATTTATTATTATCGAATATCTTTTCTTTATTAATAGTAGGTTAAAAGCTTTACAAAATCATCCTTTAATTATACTGTATATATATACAGTATTAATTTATAAAACCCTTATGAAAATTGACTATCTGGGCGATGCATCAGAGGAGGATTTATCCCTTCTAGAGATCCCCTATTTTTTGAATACTGTTCGGGTAGGTTGGCCAAGTCCAGCTGATGATTATGTAGAAAGGCCTATAGATCTGAATGAATACTTAATTAAAAATTCAGCTGCCACATATTTTGTTCGCGTAAGTGGAGATTCAATGATAAATGCACATATAGGAGATGGAGCTATCCTTGTGGTAGATAGAAGCATAGAGCCAAGTCATAACAAAATTGTCATCGCATCAATCGATGGATCGTATGCATGCAAGCGGTTATTAATGAAACCAAAGATATGTCTCATGTCTGAAAATCCAAAATATCCGCCCATACTGATCAGTCAAGAAGAGGAGTTAGAGATAGCGGGTACAGTGATAGCCTCTATAAATCTTTACTAAGCTATGACTTTTGCTCTAGTTGACTGTAATAGCTTTTATGCATCCTGCGAAAGGATATTTAGACCAGATATAAAAAAACGACCTGTGGTGGTTTTATCAAATAATGATGGTTGTGTAGTTGCTTTATCTAAAGAAGCAAAGCAACTAGGAATAAAGATGTGTGAACCTTGGTTCAAAATAGAAAGGTCCTTTTTAAAGAAAGGAGGAGTAGCTTTCTCTTCAAATTATGAACTGTATGCAGATGTATCATCAAGGGTAATGCAAACCTTAGAATATCTAGCTCCAAAGGTAGAGGTTTACAGCATAGATGAAGCATTTTTAGATATTACAGGGCTAAGAAACTATGAAGAATTTGGTTATCAATGTAAGGAAACTATAGATCGCTGGGTGGGGATACCTGTTTGTGTTGGTATAGGCCCTACAAAGACTTTAGCAAAAGTAGCAAACTATGGTGCTAAACACTATCCTGCAACTAAAGGTGTAGTGGATCTAACAAGTGAGGATAGACGAAAAAAATTAATGGCTCTAATGCCGGTTAGAGAAGTATGGGGAGTTGGCAGCAGAATTAATAAAAAACTAAACAGTCTTGGAATAAAAACTGCCTTAGATCTAGCAGAGGTAGATACAAAATTAATAAAAAGAAAATTCAGTAGCGTCCTCGAGAGGACTGTAATGGAGTTAAAAGGATATCCATGCATAGGTTTAGAGCAGCAACCAAAGACAAAAAAACAAATAGTAGTGAGCAGAACTTTTAGTAAGAAGGTTAATGATCTTGATTCTATTAATGAAGCTGTCAGTGATTATGCATCTCGTGCATGTGAAAAGTTAAGAAGAGAAGATCAGTATTGCAAAATGGTCTCTGTTTTCATGAGAACTAACTACTTTCGAAAACAAGATCAGCAATACCATGGATTCAGAAGTTATAAATTATTCTCTCCAACGAATGACACCAGAGATGTTTTGAATGCTACAAGACAACTCACAAAACAAATATTTAGAACCAATATCAATTTTATAAAAGCAGGTGTGATGCTAAGTGATTTTTACGATGAAGGTGTGTATCAAGGTGACTTATTTAAAGCAAGAGACAAGAGAATTGATAGCAAAGAATTAATGACAACTATTGATAAAATAAATTCTTCTGGGGTTGGGAAAGTTACTTTCGCTTCTCAAGGAATTAGAAAATCATGGTCTATGAGGAGATTGTTAAAATCACCTCGATATCTTACAAACTGGGAAGAAATGCCTATCGTAAGATAGTCTTAACAGCCACTATGGAATCTAAAAAGGTCATCTTTCTTATTAATGAATTCGGCTTCAATTGAAGAGAAATATGCAAGTCTTTGAGACCAATCCTCATCATAAATCTTAGTGTAAAGATCTAAATAAAGATCGCAATGACGTGCCTCAGCTTCATACAACTTAGAGTAAAATTTTCTTAGTACTGGAGAAAGATGAGGTATCAAAGCATGAAATCTCTCGCAAGACCGAGCTTCGATCAATGAGCACACAATAAATGTATCTTTTAGTCTCTCAGGTTCCTTAGAAGAGCAGGCATCATATAAAGTTCTTGCATATTTACCCGACTGTAAATTTTTGTATTTATAACCAAATTTATTAAGAATACGAATAACTTGCTCGAAGTGCAGCAACTCCTCTCTAGCAAGAGGAGAAAGAGTCTTTGCTAGGTTAAAATGTGGATATTTATGAATTAGTGAAATAGCTGTCGTAGCAGCTTTCTTTTCGCAATGGGCATGATCTATGAGAAGTAATTCTAAAGAGTTTAAAGCTTTTTTAACCCATGCGTCAGGAGTAGTAGAACTAAGAATAGTTTCCCAAGTATTAGGCATTAAAGAAGGTTTCTGTTTTGAAGTATCTCTGATAATGAGCTTCAGATAACTGAAATAGCTCTTCTTCCATGACTTTTTTCAATTCTGATAGGTTTAGTACAGAACTATTTATAAGATCGAATCCAAATTCACTAGGGTCGGCGATAGATTGACTGCCAGACCGAAGCAGATCAAACACCCAACAAAGGGAATCACTATCTTCATCAAACTTAATCTTATAGTCATGAAGTTTCGATCTGAGTAAATCTTCATCTATAATCATAACCTTCGATTGCATAATCTGCACTTTCAAGAGCTCGAGTCTATTTAAAACAGACCTCTTCTCTATATCATCGTAAGCATTCCATTTGATTATTTCATGCTGGAATCGTTTACATCCTCTACAAACTTCATCTCCAAAGACCGTGGAGCAAACACCTATACAGGGAGTTTTAACTGACTTACTCATTTATTCTTATGATATATCTAAGTCATTTCAACGCAACTTTAAATTGCAGATTATGCTAATATGCCGCTCCAAATATAAACTGCGTTACAAATTATCATGCTAGAAAACTATAAAAATCATGTAGAAGAGAGATTAAAGCAAGGAATACCTCCCCTGCCTCTTAATGCCGAACAAGTTTCAGATCTAGTTGAACTCCTAAAATCACCACCAAGTGGAGAAGAGGACTACTTATTGGATCTAATCACAAACAGAACACCTGCTGGCGTAGATCCAGCAGCTTATGTGAAAGCTGCATTTCTAACAGCGCTTGCAAAAGATGAAACTTCTTCACCTTTGATAGACAAGCAGCATGCCACAAAATTATTAGGAACGATGTTGGGAGGCTATAATGTTGAGTCTCTAATAAGCTTACTTGAAGATGATGAAGTCGGCTCACTTGCAGCTGATGGTTTAAGCAAAACCCTTTTAATGTTTAATGCTAAACATGATGTTATCGAACTGGCTAAAAATAATGATAATGCTAAAAGAGTTGTAGAGTCTTGGTCAGATGGAGAATGGTTTACAAGCAAACCAAAACTTCCAGAAGTAATAAAAGCAATAGTCTTTCGTGTAGATGGTGAAATTAATACTGATGATCTATCGCCTGCACCTGATGCCCCTTCTAGACCTGATATACCCCTTCATGCACTAGCAATGTTGAAAAAGACTATGCAAGATCCTATTAAAACTATCGAAAAATTAAAGGAATCTGGTCTTCCAGTAGTATTTGTTGGCGATGTAGTGGGAACAGGATCATCTAGAAAATCAGCAACTAATTCTTTGTTGTGGCATATAGGGGAAGATATACCTTTTATACCCAATAAAAAACAAGCCGGAATTTGTATAGGCGGAAAAATTGCACCTATTTTTTTTAATACCCTTGAAGATTCTGGAGCATTAGCCTTCGAATGTGATGTCAGCAATATGAATCTAGGTGATGTTATTGAAATTTATCCTTATGAACAAAAGGTTATTAAGTCAGACTCGCAAGAAGAACTGTGTAGTTTTGAATATAAATCAAATACCCTATTAGATGGAGTAAGAGCAGGAGGAAGAATCCCATTAATTATAGGCAGAAGCCTCACAGACGAAACAAGAGAGATTCTAAAACTAGAGTCTTCAAAAGTCTTTACTCGTCCAGAAGAAGCAAAACAAAGTCAAAAAGGTTTTACCCTGGCACAAAAGATGGTTGGCAAAGCTTGTGGTGTAGAAGGAATAAGACCTGGAATATATTGTGAACCTAGAATGTCGACAGTCGGTAGTCAAGATACTACAGGACCAATGACTAGAGATGAACTGAAAGAGCTTGCATGCTTGGGATTTAATTCAGACTTGGTTATGCAGTCTTTTTGTCATACGGCAGCCTACCCTCTTCCTAAAGATATAGAAATGCAACATACACTTCCCGAATTTATACAAACAAGAGGTGGAGTGGCCTTAAGACCAGGAGATGGGATTATCCATTCATGGTTAAATCGAATGTTGCTACCTGACATGGTAGGCACTGGCGGAGATTCCCATACGCGCTTCCCATTAGGCATTAGTTTTCCTGCGGGATCAGGTTTAGTGGCTTTTGGAGCAGCATTAGGGGTAATGCCATTAGATATGCCTGAATCTGTATTGGTGAAATTTAAGGGTCAGATACAACCCGGTATTACACTTAGAGATCTTGTAAACGCCATTCCTTATGCAGCTTTGCAGTCAGGGCAATTAACTCTCCCTAAAGAAGGAAAAATAAATATATTTTCTGGAAGATGCTTAGAGATAGAAGGCCTACCTGATTTAAAAGTTGAACAAGCTTTCGAATTATCTGATGCTTCAGCAGAAAGATCAGCTTCAGGGTGCACAATAAAACTTAATGAAGAACCGATTAGAGAATATTTAGAATCAAATATAACTCTCTTGAGATGGCTGATCTCCGAAGGTTACGAAGACAAGAAGACCCTAGAAAGAAGGGCGCAAGCTATGGAAGCTTGGTTAGAAAATCCTGTTCTAATGAAAGCTGATGATGATGCAGAGTATGCTGCTGTAATAGAAATTAATCTAAATGAGATAACAGAACCTCTACTTGCTTGCCCCAATGATCCAGATGACATAAAACCTTTATCAGAAGTAGCAAATACTCATATTGATGAAGTCTTTATTGGATCATGTATGACAAACATAGGTCATTTTAGGGCTGCAGGTAAATTATTGAAAAATCAGTCTGAATTACCCTCAAAGCTTTGGGTTTCTCCTCCAACAAAGATGGATAAACATCAACTTACAGAAGAAGGTTACTATGAAATTTTTGAAAATGCCGGAGTGCAATTAGAGATGCCTGGCTGCTCTTTATGCATGGGCAATCAGGCCAGAGTAGAAGCCGAAGCGACCGTAGTTTCCACTTCCACACGTAATTTTCCTAACAGATTAGGTGATGGTGCTAATGTATTTCTAGCTTCTGCTGAAGTTGCAGCGATCGCCGCTACATTGGGTTATATTCCTACAGCTGAAGAGTATTTAAAATATATGTCAGAAATAAATTCGATGGGCTCCGATGTTTATAGGTATCTTAACTTCGATGAAATAGCTTCTTACAAAGAAGCTGCTGATAATGCTATCTTGCCTTCAGTGACTATTGAAGAAGTAAAAATGTAGTTAGTTAACCTGTCTTGAAGATTTAGATTTATCATTCCTAACATCTTCTAAGTTTTTTAGGTATTTATCATCTATATCATCTGTAACGTATTTTCCATTGAATATAGAACATTCAAATTGTCTTATATCTTCATTACCTGCCTGCGCAGCCATCACTAGATCTTCTAAATCTTGATATATCAGCCAATCAGCTTTTATAAAGGCTTCAATTTCTGTTTCAGTTCTCTGATGAGCGACTAGCTCTGTAGAAGCAGCCATATCTATACCATAAACATTCTGATATCTAATTGGAGGTGCAGCTGAAGCAAAATAAACTTTTTTTGCTCCGGAAGATCGGGCCATTTCTATAATTTGCCTGCTGGTAGTACCCCGGACTATGGAATCATCAACCAATAAAACTACTTTATCTTTGAACTCCAGATCTATTGGATTTAATTTTTGCCTAACAGACTTTTCACGTTTTTCTTGAAAGGGCATAATAAAAGTTCTTCCGATATATCTATTTTTTACAAAGCCCTCTCGGTATTTAATACCTAAAGTAGTAGCGAGTTGAAGAGCTGAAGTTGTGCTGCTATCTGGTATGGGGATGACTACATCGATATCATGATCAGGTCTCTGTTCGATTATCTTTTTAGCTAAGAATTCTCCCATTCTTAATCGAGATTTATGAACAGAAATTTTATCTATCTTTGCATCAGGTCTTGCTAAATAAACATATTCGAAAATGCAAGGAGTTGGGATAGGGTTATTGATACATGATTCAGTTTCTATTTTTCCCTCTGAGCTGATAAACACTGCAGAACCTGCTTGAATATCGTCTATTGTTTTGTAACCCATAGAGTCCAGAACAGTGCTCTCTGAAGCTATCATAAAGTCTTTACCTATAAGGTCATTCTCCTTTGAGCCAACAATCAATGGCCTAATTCCAAATGGGTCTCTAAAACCGACTATGCCTATTCCATTAATCATAATAACTACTGAATACGCACCTCTTACTCTTTTATGAAGTGATTTTACTGCTGCAAATATTTCTTTGGAGCCTGGTTTAATTGAGCCTTGTTTTTGAAGTTCATGTGCAAACACATTTAGTAACACTTCACTGTCTGAATCAGTATTTAAATGCCTTAAATCATTATTAACTAAAGAGTCTCTTAACTCTTCATGATTTGTAAGGTTGCCATTATGCGAAATGCTGATGCCAAAAGGAGAGTTAACATACATGGGTTGAGCAAGCTCTCTATCTTCACTACCTGCAGTAGGATACCTAACATGGCCTATTCCCATCTGCCCTCTTAAATTAACAATATGTTGATTTCTTATGACATCTCTTACCAGGCCAAGTTGTTTTCGAATAAAAAATCTATTGTTGGTAGAAGTGGCTATACCTGCTGCGTCTTGCCCTCTATGTTGAAGAATAGTTAGAGCATCATAAATAACAGGAGAAACTTCTGTTTGACTTACTACTCCGACTACTCCACACATAAGCTATATTCTATATCAAAGTGAAATCTTAGGACTCTCTTTCTGAAGAATAATATCTGCCCTATCAATCCATTTATCGAAAACAGGTTTCGAGTATTCATAAAACTCAATTGCGTATATTCGTGAATAAGACTCTAGCCACCATTGATTTTTATCTAAATAATTAAGATTAAAAATATAAACACTACTCAAGATAGCAAGTACCTTTAGAGAACCAAAAAACATACCCAACAATTTATCTAAACCTTTTAAACCTATGGCCGAAATTAATTTTGAAATAATGGAACCTAAAATTTTTAAACCCACAAAAGAAATAAGAAAAAGTAAAACAAAACTGACTATATTTTTAATTGATTCAGAATTGATGAAGTCCTTAACATAAGGAAATAAAAGAGGTCCATATAACCAAGCAATGGCTAAAGATAACACCCAAGCTGCTGCAGAGAATATCTCTTTGACGAACCCATTAAAAAACCCTGTAATACCAAAAACTAATATTAAAGTAATCGAAATCCAGTCAATTAAGGCTAAACTTTCAATCATATTTTCTTATCTCTGGATCTAATCCTTCCATGTTATCTAATTCTTTGAGAACTCTTAAAGAGTCATTTCTTTTGAGAGTGGGTCCAATGTACAAGGCATATACATCTTCGCTGTTACTTTCGTATCTAGAATAAACTTTATAGCCAGAGGCTTTGAGCTTGGTGAGATCTATGTTTAATTTCTCTAAATTTTTATAAGTATTTATCTTCACAGTCCAAATATCTTGACTATTTTTCTTCAACATATTTTTAGGCTTGGTGCTATCTAAATTTATATCATCATCTATATAAACATCTTCATTCAAAGTGATATTTAAGTTTACTTCAGGAATATCATATGGAGGATCATTACTATAATCATTGTCAGATTCAAGAGGATCAATAGATACTGATAAAATGACGAATATAAAAATAAATACTATTAAAGAATAGTTAATTAATTTCACGATTTTTAATGTTAATTTTTTCCAAAGCCTTGTAGGCCTCACTCACTGTAATAAAAGACCCAAAAACAATTTGTGGTGTTCCTTTATAGTAACCTCTTTCAACTGCCGAATAAACTGTGTCTACTATATTTACTGTTTTATCAGTTAGAGATTGGGTCAATAACTTTAAGGAATTAGCATCAAACCTACCATCTTCTATGGAGCAAATATTCCATTCTGATATTAAGTGTGATATCTCTTTAATTATAGACAAGTTGTCTTTTTCACTCATCGTAGCAAAAATGGCATTAAAGCTTTTATTTTTGTAATTAGTATCCAGAAATGAAACTAAATGTTTTATAGATGCAGGATTGTGTGACACATCTAGTATAAAATTATCTTTAACGTCACATCTTCCCTTTAGAAAAGTGCCTTCCATAGATTCCCTAAAATCTATTTTTTCTTCACAGAGCAGTTTATATGCTGTGATGGCACATGAGGCAGAATCAATATTTAGATTTCCATAAGGAATTGTTTCAAGTAAGAAATTAAAGTCTGAAAAATTATAAGACCAGGAGGAATCTTCTTTACATACTTTAAAGTCTTTGTTCAGCTGGTAGATAGAAGAGCAAATCTCTTTAGCATGTCTGGTAACTGATTTAGGCATCTTCTCAGAACCTAAAATCGCCACTTTGCCTGGTTTTAAGATAGCTGCTTTTTGAGATCCGATTTCTTCTAATGAAGACCCAAGCCATTTTTCATGATCCAATTCAATGTTTGTAATTACAGATACTTCAGAGTTAATTAGATTTACAGGATCATACTTTCCTCCAATGCCTATCTCTAGAATAGCGAAATCTAATTCTTCTTGTGAAAATATATCAAACGCCGCAAGTGTGGCGTAATCAAAATATGTTAGACGGGTTTCTTGCTTTAAATTATCAATAAGCTTAAAAGACCTTATTATTTTTTCATCGTCCACAGGGATATTATTTATCCTAATCCTTTCATTAAATTCTATTAAATGAGGAGAGGTATAAACACCTACTGAGTAACCCGCAGAAATTAAAAAGCTTTGTAAATATTCAACAGTAGTGCCTTTCCCATTGGTTCCACCAACTAAAATAGTTTTTTGAGCTAAAGGCTTTTTTACTATTTCTGTAAAGATACTATGGAGCCTATCTAATCCAAATTCACCTTCATTAGGCCTATTGGAGTTAATATATTTAAGCCAATCAGATAGAAGATCGGGATTCATTAGAGATTATTTATTGGATATCAAACTAGATATCAATCTATGGACAGTGTCTTTTAAATCTTTTCTATGGACTATCATATCAATTGCTCCATGCTCAAGCAGAAACTCACTTCGCTGAAATCCTTCTGGCAATTGAACATTCAATGTATCCTCAATTACTCTTGGTCCAGTAAACCCCACTAGAGCTTTAGGTTCAGCAATATTGATATCTCCAAGCATTGCTAAACTAGCAGAAACTCCACCATAAATAGGATCTATCATTACTGAAATGTAGGGTAATTTTGCTTGTCTCATTTTCTCTATGGCGGCACTGGTTTTAGCCATTTGGTATAGAGAAACTAAGGATTCCTGCATTCTTGCTCCTCCGCTCGTTGAGAAGCAGACCATTGGAAGTTGGTTTTCTAAAGCAAAATTGACTGTATCAACAAACTTTTGACCAACAACAGATCCCATTGAGCCTCCCATGTATCTGAACTCAAAGGCAGCAGTAACGATAGGCATTTTCTTCAGGTATCCCTTCATAGCTATTAAGGCTTCTTTCTCGTTACTACTTTTTTCAGCAGAATCTATTCTTTCTTTATAAGACTTAGTATCCTTAAATTTCAGCCAATCTTTGGGAGTTTTATCTTCAGAGATTTCAGTCATCTCTGTTGGATCTAAAAAAAGTTCTAACCTTTTTCTAGCCCCGATCCTAATATGATGATCGCATTTAGGGCAAACAAATAAATTTGACTCAAGTTCTGGTACGTAGAGAATATTGCCGCACGAATTGCAGCTCTGCCAAAGACCTTCAGGAATAGTAGATTTTTTGGTGGTTTCCTTTCTTATAAAAGAAGGAAGTATTTTTTCAAACCAATTTGCCATTTTTAATTCAGCACTTCGGATAGCTCTTTAGTCTTCAAAGAAACTTTATCTATTATATTGTCAGCTTCTCCTATGAGATCAACAAAAACACTACCTACAACTATACCATCTGCAACATCTTTTACTGAAGATGCCGAAGCTGCATCCTTAATACCAAAACCTATAGCAATCGGTAGATCTGTATGTAATCTAAGCTCACTGACTTTATCTTTAACATCGTCAGCATCTAAGTTTGCTGCTCCTGTTATGCCTTTAACTGATATGTAATAAACATAACCAGAACATTGAGAACAAATCTTCTTAGCTCGAGAAGAACTGGTTGTAGGGGCTATTAACCTGATGATATCTATATTAGCTTTAGTTGCTTCTCTACTAAAATCAGAACTCTCTTCAGGAGGCATATCAACAATCAGTATTCCATCTAAATCTACAGCAATAGCCTTTTCCATAAATAACTTAGCTCCGAGAGATTCAAAAGTATTCATATAACCCATAAAGACAATAGGTGTCTTTTTATCACTTAACCTGAATTCTTTAACTAATTCAAAAGTATCATTCAAAGATGCTCCTTTTTCTAGAGCTCTTTCATGGCCTTTTTGGATAGAAACACCTTCAGCCATCGGATCAGAGAATGGTATACCAAGCTCTATGATGTCAGCTCCCTCTCCAACCATTGCATGCATAATATCAATTGTAGTTTTATGATCAGGATCACCGGAAACTATGTAAGTTATTAATGCCTTTCTATTTTGGGCATGAACTTTGGAAAAAACTTCTTTTATCTTAGAACTCAAAGTTCAATTCCTTCTATCGAAGCTACAGTATTAATATCCTTATCACCCCTACCTGAAACATTAACAACTATAGATTGATTTGGATCCATTGTAGGAGCAACTTTCTTTACATAAGCAATCCCATGGGCAGTTTCGAGTGCCGGCATTATGCCCTCTACTCTAGTTAACTCTTTAAATGCATCTAGAGCTTCTTGATCATCTGCAGATTCATATTCAGCTCTACCAATGTCTTTCAACCAAGCATGTTCCGGACCAACGCCTGGGTAATCCAACCCGGCTGAAACAGAGTGAGTTTCTATCACCTGACCAGCATCATCCTGCATTAAATAAGTTCTCATCCCATGAAGAACACCTTCTTTTCCATCATTAAGGGGAGCTGCATGTTTTCCAGTACTTAAACCTAAGCCTCCAGCCTCTACACCAATCAACCTAACATTCTTCTTTTCGATGAAAGGATAGAATAATCCCATAGCATTAGACCCTCCTCCCACGCAGGCGACCAACATATCTGGATCTTTGCCAATGACTGATTTACTTTGTTCTAAAACCTCCTCGCCTACTACGGCATTGAAATCCCTGACTATCTGAGGATAAGGATGCGGGCCTGCAACACTACCAATAATATAATAAGTATCATCGACATTTGTGACCCAATCACGCATTGCTTCATTCATAGCATCTTTCAATGTAGAGGTCCCAGAGCTCACCCCAACAACTTTCGCTCCTAATAATTTAATACGAAAAACATTTAGTGACTGTCTTTTTATATCTTCTTCACCCATGTAGACAATACATTCCAAGCCATGTCTTGCAGCAACAGACGCAGTGGCAACTCCATGCTGCCCTGCTCCTGTCTCAGCTATAATTCTCTGCTTCCCCATATGCTTAGCTAATAGGATTTGCCCTACGGTATTATTAATCTTATGGGCTCCAGTATGATTTAAGTCTTCTCTTTTAAGATAGATCTGTGCTCCGCCAAGTAATTCAGTCCATCGTTTGGCAAAATATAAAGGGGAAGGTCTTCCAACATAGTGCGCTAAATCATCTTTGAATTCTTTTAGGAATTTATCTTCATTTTTTATTAATTCGTATTGTTCAGATAACTCTTCTAAGGCCGGTACAAGCGTTTCCGCAACATACCTTCCTCCATATATACCAAATCTACCATTTTTATCTGGCATTAATTCTTCAGACATTAAAACTCCTCACTTTTTCAACTAAATTTTTTACCTTTGAATGATTCTTTACTCCAGGCATTTCTTCAACACTTGAACAGACATCTATCCCTATACAATTTTCTAGAGAGAGAGCATCATGAAAATTTGATTCATCAATGCCTCCTGCTACAAGAAAAGGGATAGAAATTTTATCTTCTAGCAATCCAAAATCGAAGGTTTTTCCGGTCCCGCCGTATTCTTTTTCATCATAACTATCGAAAATTAGCATTTTAGCACTTTTATAGTCCTGGTTAATCTTTTCCAGATCAGTATCTGAATTTATTCTAATGGCTTTAATAAAATCAACCTCAAAACTTTCGCAAAATTCTTTAGTTTCATCCCCATGAAATTGAGGTATAGCTTTAGGTATTTCTTTTAGACATCGTGACACATATTCCTTAGGATGATTTACGAAAATTAAAATAATATCAAGATGTTCAGGCACATGTGCCACTAATTTTTTAGTATTTGACAAATCAATATATCTTTTGCTCTTATCATATAAATTGAAACCAACTGCATCTGTTGATAATAAGCTTACAAACTTAAGATCACTTAAATTCGTAACGCCACATACTTTAATGAAATGACTCATATTTAAATTATAGAATATAAAACCTTAAGTGCTCTTAAATAAGATTATTCTTAAAGCCAGGTATCTTATATTTTTGAGGATATTTAGGGCCCAAGAAAAATAGACCAGAGGAACTAACAGTCTTTCCTGCTAACCTTCTATCTTGCTGTTTAAGAATATCTTCTACTTCCTTTGGTTTAATCTCTTTTTTTCCAACCATCAACAATGTTCCTATGATTATTCTGACCATATGCAATAAAAAGGCATTTGCACGCAACTCTACCCTAATAAATTTATCTTTTTTTGAAATCTCTATATTTTCGATATTTCTTAAAGATGTTTTCGATTGGCAACCCGAACCTCTAAATGAAGTGAAATCATGTTCTCCAATAAGATATTTGGATGCAGCCCTCATTGATCTTACATCTAATTTCTGTGTCACAAATAAGGACCTATCAGACCATAGTGCAGAAGGAGTTTGATTGTTGTAAATGTTGTATAAATAAGATCGACTCGTTGCAGAAAACCTAGCATGAAAACTTTCATCCATTTCTCTTGACCAGATGACCCTTATATCAGAAGGAAGAGAAGAATTTATACCTCGTAACCACTCACTTGAAGTCCTTGTTGCTTCAGTATCAAAATGTATGACTTGCATAAAGGCATGAACACCTGCATCTGTTCTTCCGCTGCAAAAAGTTTTTACTTTGTGATCAGCAACCCTAGAAGCCGATGCTTCAAGTAGGCCTTGAATAGTCTGATTAGTACTTTTTTGTTTCTGAAATCCAAAATATTCTGACCCATCATATTCCACTCCTAAAGCTATCCTAAAGCTCATAACTCAATTACTAATCTTTGCCAGCATCTCAGTAGCTAGCACCCTTTCTTTTTGAGTAGGCTCATTATCTAATACTTCGCGTAATAAACGTTTTGCTTCATCGGACTGATCCATTTCTATCAAACTTCGTGATAGGTTTATCTTGGCAATTTTTTCATCACCAATTTCGTTAGCTATATCAATATTGTTGAGAATTGGATTTTGTTTTCTTTCGAACCTTATTAAATATATTGCTAAGCTAAAGAAAAGAAGTCCAAATAATAAACCACTTAGACCCTCTAAATAGACACCGGTAATGAAATAAAACTCTGTCTCAAGATTTAGTAAGAGATTATCCATTTATTGATTACTCGAATATTAATTCAGCAATTTGAATACTGTTTAAGGCAGCACCTTTTAAGAGATTATCTGCGACAACCCACATGTTCATTCTATTATTACTCCAAAGATCTTTTCTTAATCTTCCGACATGGACTAAATAATCTCCGTTAGCATCTGTAGCGGCTGTTGGATAATCTTCTCCATTCGAACCATAATGCAGTTTAATGCCTGGGGCATTTTCAAGAATGTTTACAACTAAATCTTCGGTAAGAGGTTTTTTTGTTTGTATGTGTATTGATTCAGAGTGACCATTTAATACAGGCACTCTGACACAGGTTGCAGCAACTTGAATATTTGGGTCGAGTATTTTATGAGTTTCCTTTAACAACTTGTTCTCTTCTTTTGTATACCTATTTTCTTCAAATACATCACATTGAGGTAAAGCATTATTAGCAATTTGTTTCGGATAAATAATGGATTCCTGCAAGTTATTGCCATCGTAGGAGCTAATTTGCTTGCGCAACTCTTCCGTAGCATCTTTACCGGTACCTGAAACAGCTTGTAATGTTGTTATATCTATCCTTTGAATAACAAACTCATCATGAATGGGTTTTAAGGCCACTAACATCTGTATTGTTGAGCAATTTGGATTGGCAATAATGCCAGGTAATTCATAATCAAGCAGAACAGTTCCGTTAACTTCAGGAACTATGAGGGGTATATTTTCTTCGTATCTAAAACAAGAGGAGTTATCTACTACTACACAGCCTTGAGAAACTGCTTTTGGACCAAATTCTGCAGAAACTGAGGCACCGGCTGAGAAAAGAGCTAAATCTGTATGACTGAAGTCATATTCTTCAAGGGCTTGTACAGTATATTCTTTATTTCTAAAGGTTATTTTTTTACCTTTAGATTTCTTGCTGGCTAATAGATCTATTTCTACATCAGGATAAAATTCTTTTTGAAGTAAACTCAGGAAAGCTTGTCCCACCATGCCGGTTGCACCTGCAATAGCTATTCTTTTTGCTTGTCTCATATTTTATTTTAAATTTTCTATAATCTTATTACCCATCTCTGAAGTGGTAAGTTTTTTATTTTGAGCACCTTCAAGATCATGGGTTCTATAGCCTTCTGATAGAACTTCTTGTATGGACTTTTCTATGGACTTAGAAGCTTCGTTTAAATCAAAGCTATACTTTAACATCATTGCAACTGATGAAATTGCAGCTAGAGGATTAGCCAAACCTTTTCCTGATATATCAGGAGCAGAACCATGCACAGGTTCATACATTCCCTTATTATCAGAGTTCAATGAAGCTGATGGTAGCATGCCTATTGAACCAGTTAGCATAGCCGCAATGTCAGATAAGATATCCCCAAATAAATTTCCAGTAACCATCACATCAAATTGCTTAGGGTTTCTAACTAACTGCATAGCTGCATTATCTACAAGCATATGTGATAGCTCTACATCAGGATATTCTTTAGAGAGGTTGGTTATTACCTCTCTCCATAATACGCTAACTTCTAGTACATTTGCTTTATCAACAGAGCATAGGGTTTTATTTCTCTTCTGAGCCGCTTCAAAAGCCACTCTTCCTATTCTTTCAATTTCTTTTTTACTATAAATCATAGTATTAAATGCTGAATTGCCTGAATCAGTTACCCCTCTTGGCTCTCCAAAATATATCCCACCTGTAAGTTCTCTTATGATTAATAAATCTAAGTCTTGAACCTTGTCTTTTTTAAGAGAAGATGAATCACTAAGATGCTTTGATAAGATTGCAGGTCTCAAATTTGCGAATAAATCTAATTCTGATCTAAGGCCCAGCAAAGCTCTTTCGGGTCTGAGTTCATATTCTAAATTATCCCAATTGGGGCCTCCTACGGCGCCTAGTAGAATAGCATCGGATTCAATAGCTGCAGTTAAAGTTTCTTCTGGTAAAGGTTTTCCAAATTTTTCATAAGCGCTTCCTCCAACCAGGAGCTCTTGCATAGAAATTCCTAAATTGTGAAGTGAGTTGACGTGACCCAGGACCTTTTTTGCTTCATTGCAAACTTCTGGCCCTATGCCGTCTCCCGGCAATATCAAAACTGTTTTATTACTAGTCATGATCAGTTTTTATTATTGAAAATCCAAGGGGATTCCATTTCTCTTTTCTTTTCAAACTCCTCTATTTCCTTAGAATGAATGAGACTCAGACCTATTTCGTCTAAACCCTCTAAAATACATTTTTTTCTAAAAGGATCAATTTCAAAGTGAGCTATTTCATTATCTTCTGAGAAGATAATTTGATTCAGTAAGTCTATTTCTATTTCTTTTTGTGCAGTGGATAAGTTTAAAAGGGTTTTGATTTCTTCTGATGAAACACTAATAGGTAAAAGACCATTATTAAAGCAATTATTATAAAAAATCTCTGCAAAGCTCTCTGCGATTACTACCTTAAATCCAAAATCCATTAAGGACCAAACTGCATGTTCTCGACTGGATCCACACCCAAAATTCTTTTTACTTATTAATATATCTGAATCAATAAATTGCTTTTGATTCAAAATAAAATCTTCATTAATTTTTCTTTGGTTTATATCCTGCCCGGGAAAGCCTTCATCTTCATACCTCCAGGCATCAAAAAGATTAGGACCGAAGCCACTCTTTTTAATAGATTTTAAAAATTGTTTAGGAATGATTTGATCGGTATCAATGTTGTCTCTGTCAAAAGGGATTCCCTTTCCTTTATGGTATGTGGTTGTATTTTTCATACAAAGTACTCCCTTACATCAACAAAGTGACCTTCTATAGCCGAAGCGGCAGCAGTTGCTGGCGAAACAAGGTGTGTTCTGCCTCCATATCCTTGTCTTCCTTCAAAATTTCTATTGGATGTAGATGCGCAGTGTTCTCCATCACCTAGTTGATCTGGATTCATGGCTAAGCACATTGAGCATCCCGGAGCCCGCCATTCAAAACCAGAATTTATAAATATTTTATCCAGACCTTCTTTTTTTGCTTGAGAAGAAACTAAACCAGAGCCTGGAACGACTATAGCTCTTTTTATAGAATCAGAAATTTTATTTCCTTCTAAAATTTTAGCAGCCTCTCTTAAGTCTTCTATTCTAGAATTAGTACAAGATCCAATAAATACCTGATCTAACATAATATCCTTAATTCTTTTTCCAGGTGTAAGGTTCATGTAACTCAGGGCGTGTTTTATAGATTCATTCTCAGGTTGAGGAATCAGACCATCTATGTCACAAACCATTTCAGGTGAAGTACCCCATGTGACTTGCGGTGCAATTGTGGATCCATCAATCTCAATTTCTTTATCAAACTGTGCATCAGTGTCGCTAACAAGGTTTTCCCATTGTCCTTTCGCTACCATCCAATGATCTCCTGAGGGGGTAAATGGTCTATTTTTTATGTAAGCCTCTGTTACATGATCATAAGCCACTAAACCTGCTCTTGCGCCAGCCTCAATTGCCATATTGCAAACTGTCATTCTGCCTTCAATAGACATGTTCTCTATTACAGACCCAGCATATTCTATTGCGTAACCAGTACCTCCTGCTGTTCCAATCTTTCCTATAATTGCAAGAGTCACATCTTTCGGTGTCACTCCTTCTTGCAGATCTCCTGAAATGGTGACTCGCATATTCTTAAGTTTTGAGGTTTTGAGGCATTGAGTAGCAAGAACATGCTCTACCTCAGAAGTTCCTATGCCCATGGAAAGAGTGGCTAAAGCACCATGTGTAGAAGTATGAGAGTCCCCACATACAATTGTCATACCAGGCAATGTTAAACCTTGTTCAGGTCCTACAACATGAACAATTCCCTGACGTTTATCATGTATATCGAATTGTAAAATTTCATGCTCTTTACAATTATCATCTAAGGTGACTACTTGAAGCTTAGCAACTTCATCATGAATACCTGCTATACCTTGCGCACGGTCTGTTGTTGGCACATTGTGGTCCGGAGTGGCAATATTAGCTGAAATTCTCCAAGGCTTACGACCAGCTAATTTTAAGCCTTCAAAAGCTTGCGGTGATGTTACTTCATGAATTAGATGTCTATCAATATATAGTAAATATGTGCCATCTTCTCTTTGAGTTACCTCATGAAGGTTCCATAACTTATCGTATAAAGTGTCAGACATGAGATATTTATGAGTAATCAGGAATTTCTGTTACCACGTCAGCATTTTGAGCTCTGTTTCTTAAGAAATGATCAAGCACGACTAAAGCGGTCATTGCTTCAGCTATAGGAGTTGCCCTGACACCAACACAAGGATCATGTCTTCCTTTAACTTGAATACTTTTGACTTCACCTGTTTTGTCTATTGTTTTACCTTCTTTGTTAATACTTGAAGTAGGTTTCAAAGCTATAGAAAGCTTAATATCTTGGCCAGTGCTAATACCCCCTGAAATACCTCCGGAATTATTTGATAAATAACCCTCAGGAGACATTTCATCTCTTACTTCTGAGCCTTTAGACTCTATCAGGTCAAACCCTTTCCCAATTTCAAAACCTTTTACTGCATTAATGCTCATTAAACCTTTAGCTAAATCTGCTTCAAGCTTATCAAATACTGGTTCTCCTAAGCCTATAGGCATGTTCTCAACGGCAACTTCTATTTTAGCTCCCACGGAATCGCCTTCTTTTCTTAACTTATCAATTAAAGTCTCAATCTCAACTAAGACTTTGGAATCTGGGCAAAAGAAAGGGTTCTTATCAACCTGAGTAAGATCAACTTCAGATATTTTTACAGGACCGATTTGAGATAAATAACCTGTAATTTTAATACCTTGTTTTTCATTTAAATATTTCTTTGCAATAGCTCCTGCAGCTACTCTCATAGCCGTTTCTCTGGCAGAAGATCGTCCCCCGCCACGATGATCTCTAAAGCCATATTTTTTAGAGTAAACATAATCTGCGTGGGAGGGTCTAAATGTATCTTTAAGATCATCATAATCTTTAGATTTCTGATCTTGATTTCTTATTATCAAACCAATTGGCGTTCCAGTTGTTCTTCCTTCAAAAACTCCAGATAAAATTTCTACCTCATCATCTTCTTTTCTTTGGGTAGTGTACTTTGAGGCACCAGGTTTTCTTTTATCTAACTCTTTCTGAATATCTTCTTTTGAAAGCTCTAAACCAGGAGGGCAGCCATCAATCACACAGCCAAGAGCAACTCCATGACTTTCTCCAAAAGTAGTCACAACAAAAGAATTTCCAAATGAATTTCCTGACATAAATCTATTTTATTACGTAATTGGGGGTGCGATTATAGAATTTTTACGGATTTTAGGTATTAAATTTGATATTTATTCAAAAACGTTCACTATATTGGACTTAAAAATAATGAGACTCTTATGATTAAAGCAGTTTTTTGGGATTTTGGAGGCGTAATAACTTCGAGTCCTTTTGAATCTTTTAATAGGTTTGAAAAAGAAAATAATTTACCCTTAGATTTTTTAAGATCTGTTAATTCTACAAACCCTGATTCAAATGCCTGGGCTTTATTAGAAAGAAATGAAATTGATCTTGAAGAATTCGATTTATTATTTGAACGTGAAAGTGATGATCTTGGTCATCCTGTTAAGGGAAAAAATGTTATTGCACTTCTTAAAGGACAAATTAGACCAGAAATGATTGCGGCATTAGAAAAAATTAAAGGTAATCTTTTACAGGCATGCTTAACTAATAATATTCAATCAATGGGAGATATGGATTTTGAAGGAAATGTATCTGCAGCCGGAAAACATGAAGAAGTAATGAGCATGTTTGACTTCGTTTTTGAATCTAGCAAAGAAAATGTTCGTAAACCTGATCCAGAATTCTATCTACGCGCTTGTAAAAGAGGAGATGTAGATCCAAGTGAAGTAGTTTTTTTAGACGATTTAGGCATAAACCTTAAACCAGCCAAAGTACTGGGCATGTCGACAATTAAAGTTGTTGATCCAATAGAGGCTCTTAGTGAACTGCAAGCTTTTTTAGATTTTGACTTAAGCTGATTTAAGCGTCTAAACCGGCACAATATCCTGACGACCAAGCCCACTGAAAATTAAACCCTCCTAAATGTCCCGTAACATCCAATACTTCTCCAACGAAATACAAACCTTTTTGATCGTTGACTTCCATTGTTTGTGAATTAATAAAATCAGTATCAATCCCGCCCTTTGTAACTTCAGCAGTTCTATAACCTTCTGTTGAGGATGGTCTTATGATCCATCTGTTTAATATAGATCCAATATAAACCAATTTCTTCTTACTAATATTACTAAGGGGTATTTCAGCAATATCCTCCCACAATAGGTCTTGAAGTTTTGATGCAAGCGACTTGCTTAAATAAGGGGCTAAATAATTCCGCAATAGAGAGGTATTATTTAATTTTTTTTCTTCAAGAAGTTCTTCAACTATATTTCTATTAGGAAGTAAGTCTATCTCTATTTCTTGGCCTGGAAGCCAATAGTTGGATATCTGTAATATCGCGGGCCCACTCAAGCCTCTATGAGTAAACAAAATATTTTCTCTAAAAGATTTATTGTTACAAAATACTTCCGCATCTAAGGAAACTCCTGAAAGAGATTCGCAAAAAGGTTTTAAATAATCACTAAACATGAATGGAACTAAACTGGCGCTCAAATCAACTAAAGGTAGTTTATATTGCTCTGCCAGCCTATAGCCAAAATCGCTTCCTCCTAGAGTTGGAATTGAAAGTGCTCCTGTAGCAACTATTAAAGATTCACAATCAACCTGAAATTTATTTTCAGTTTTATTATCAACTTCATGTCCACAGATTCTATATCTGTATCTATCTAGATTTTTAATTTCTAAATCAATAACTGTTTTAACTTCACTATTTTTAATTATTTTTACACCTTTTTCTTCACATTCATCTAACAACATTTTCACTATGTCTTTAGCTGAATGTACACAAAACAATTGGCTGTGTTTTCTTTCTTCAAAATCTATGCCATGTTGTTTAACTAAATCAATAAAATCCCAAGCCGTGTATCTAGACAGAGCTGATTTACAAAAATGGTTATTGTTAGAAAGGAAATTATCAAATTCCAAATCTGTATTAGTAAAATTACAACGGCCCCCACCAGACATGAGGATTTTCTTTCCAACTTTGTTGGATCTTTCTATGACAAGTACACTTCTATTCCTTAAAGCAGCAGTTATTGCCGCCATAAGACCAGCAGCTCCTGCTCCAAGCACAACAACATCATATTTCATAAAAATTTTACGGAGGAAAAACTAAAGATAAGAAAAAATTAGTTTATAGATGATTTTGGGGAAAAGTAATCCATCAAAGCTAATAACAGGCCTGAGAAAATAAACACCACATGAATGATAATCATCCATTGGATTTCTCTATCAGATACTTCGGAGATGTCCATGAATGTTTCAAGAAGATTTATACCAGAAATAGCTACAATTGAAGCCACCAGTTTCAACTTAAGATCGCCAAAATCTGTTTTTCCCATCCAGCTTGGTTTATCTTCACTTCCATCAGCTACTGAAATCTTTGAAACAAAATTTTCGTAACCTGCAAAAATTATCATAAGAACTAAATTACTAATCAGAGCAAGATCTACTATATGCAGAACAAATAGCATCATATCTTTCAAGTCTGAAGATAAGAGAATAGGAGCAAAGTAAAGTAACTCTTGAATTACCTTAACGGTAATGAAGAAAAGAGATATTGAAAGCACAATATAGATAGGAGCTAATAACCATCTGCTGGCAAATATAGACTTTTCTAGTAAGTTTTCTAAATTATTCATAAGGCTTTAGCTGATATTCTATTCTGCAACCATCAAGTTCATAAAGTCTGTTACAGGAGTCTTTTCTAGTGTCTCTTGATTGGCGCAAAGACTCATTATTGATTCTACTCTTGAATCGGAGAATTGGGTTCTAAGATTTCTTTCGAACTTTTCTACCAATAAAGGGATGCCTTGCTCTCTTCTGCGTCTATGGCCTATTGGATACTCAACCTCAATTTTTTCTGTGGATGAACCATCGTTAAAAAATATTTGTATAGCATTTGAGATAGATCTCTTATCAGATTCCAAATACTCTTTTGAATATCTTTCATCCTCTTCAATGACCATCTTTTCTCTGAGTTCATCTACCCGGGGATCAGATGCAACATCGTCTTCATAGTCCTCAGCAACTAAGTCACCTTTTAAGAGCCCAATAGCAGTCATGTACTGAAGACAGTGGTCTCTATCTGCAGGATTATTTAAAGTTCCTTCTTTGCTAATTATTCTTATAGCTGATTCGTGTGTCGAAATAAGGATCTTATCAATATCATTCAGTCTATCCTTTATATCATCGTGAAGTGTTACTGCAGCTTCAACAGCTGTCTGTGCATGGAACTCAGCCGGGAAAGAAATCTTAAAAAGCACATTTTCCATGACATAGGAATCAAACTCTCTTGGAAGACTAAATGAATTCCCTTTAAATTGAACATCATAGAAACCCCAAGTGGGTGCTGTAAGAACGCTTGGATAACCTATTTGACCTTTTTGAGTTAAAAGAACTAGTTGCAATGCTCTGCTTGTAGCGTCACCAGCTGCCCAAGATTTTCTAGGGCCCGCATTAGGAGCATGCCTGTAAGTTCTTAAACTTTGTCCATCGACCCAAGCTTGGGATAATGCATCTATAGTTTGGTCTTTATTTAATTCAAACATTGATGAAATAACGGCGGTTGAAGCTACTTTAACAAGAACTACGTGATCAAGGCCTACTCTATTAAAACTGTTTTCTAAAGCCAAGACTCCTTGAATCTCATGCGCTTTTATCATATTTGTTAAAACATCTTTCATAGTCAAAGGATCTTTGCCCTCAGCTATATTTCTTTGAGATAAATAATCAGCTGCAGCTAATATACCCCCTAGATTATCTGAAGGATGTCCCCATTCTGCTGCTAACCAAGTGTCATTGAAATCTAACCATCTAATTATTGCGCCAATATCCCATGCTCCTTTTACTGGGTCCAAAACATAACTAGTTCCAGGAACTCTAACACCACCAGGAACTTCTGTTCCTTCAACATAAGGGCCAAGTAAATTCTTGCAATCAGGGAAAGTAAGTGCCAATAAACCACAACCTAAAGTATCCATTAGGCAATTTCGAGCAGTATCATATGCTTCATCACTATCAATGTTCTTATCTAAAACATAATCCGCTATTTTAACTAGTACGTCATCAGGATTAGGACGTACGTTTGTTTCAACGTTTCCAGACATAATTTTTCCCTTTAATTAACGATCAGACATGTCAACCCAAACAGAGTTATCTGGTCCGATATACTCTTCACTAGGTCGAATAATTCTATTGTCAGCTCTTTGCTCCATAATATTTGCAGCCCAGCCAGATGTTCTTCCTATGACAAATAATGGAGTGAATATTGCAGTTGGAATTCCCAAATAATTGTAAGCAGAGGCCATGAAAAAGTCTGTGTTTGCAAACATTCCTTTTTCCTCATCCATAACTCTCTCTATCTCATCAGACACCTCATAGAGAGTAGTATTTCCATCTAATTTTGAAAGCTTTTCTGACCAAACCTTAATAATGGCATTCCTAGGGTCTTCAGTACTATAAACAGCGTGACCAAATCCCATAATTTTTTCTTTTTTAGCTAATAAATCAAGAACTCCAGCTTTTGCTTCATCTCTATTAGAGTACTTTTCAATCATCTCCATAGCAGCTTCATTGGCACCTCCATGTAATGGTCCTCTTAGGGTTCCAATGGCACCTGTTACACAGGAGTGCATGTCAGATAAAGTTGACGCACAAGTTCTGGCAGTAAAAGTTGATGCGTTAAAGCCATGTTCAGCATAAAGAATTAATGAAACATCAAGTGCCCTTGCATGCTCTTCTGATGGTTCTTTACCTGTAAGCAGAGATAGAAATTGACCTCCTATAGTAGAGTGATCTGTTGCAGTATCAACTCTCACTCCGTCATGAGAATATCTATACCAATAAGTAACTATTGAAGCAAAAGATGCCATAATTCTATCAGCAGTTTCGTTTTGATTAGAAAAATTACCTTCTGGCTCCAAATTACCCAGCATAGAACATCCCGTCCTCATAACATCCATTGGATGAGCTGATGCAGGAATTCTTTCTAAGACTTCCTTAAGGGCATCAGGTAAAGCTCGATAATTCTTTAATTTTGATGAATATTGATCATATTCTGATTGGTTAGGTAAATTACCATATAAAAGCATGTAAGCCACTTCTTCAAAGCTTGCTTTCTCAGCCAATTCTTCAATGGCATAACCCCTATATGTTAATCCTTTACCCTCTTTACCAACAGTTGAAAGTGCAGTATTACCTGCTACTTGTCCCCTTAAACCTGCTCCATCTAACTTCTTCTCACCCATTTCATTTCCTAATCTAGTTTTTGAATAGCTCGTCCAATTTTGTTTCGAACGAATGATAATCTAGTACGTCATAAAGTTCATCTCTAGTTTGCATATTTTTTATTAGACTTTCTTGATTATCTGACTTCTTAATTTCTTTATATACCTCTTCTGCGGCCTTACTCATCGCCCTAAAGGCGGTCAGAGGATAAAGAACCATATCTACTCCTGAGTTACCTAGCTCTTCGCAACCAAATAGTGGAGTCTTCCCAAACTCTGTGATATTGGCAAGGATAGGTATTTTTACATGTTTCTTGAGTTCTTTATACTGATCTAGTTCGATAAAGGCCTCAGGGAAGAGAGCATCTGCTCCAGCTTCTTGATAAGCAATAGCTCTTTCGATAGCAGGATAGAGACCTTCATTTGCAAGTGCATCTGTCCTTGCCATAACAACAAAATCTTCATCTGTCTTGGCATCTACTGCGGCTTTGATTCTGTCGATCATCTCTCCAGTAGAAACGATCTCTTTATTAGGTCGATGGCCACATCTTTTCTGTGATACTTGATCTTCAATATGCAATCCTGCAGCTCCATAGTTGATAAAAGACTTTACAGTTCTCGCAATATTAAATGCACCACCCCAGCCAGTATCTGCATCAACTAATAAAGGTACTGAAGTTACATTTGTAATCCTTTCTACATCAATGAGCACATCTTGAAGTGAAGATATACCCAAATCAGGTACTCCTAAACTAGATGCAGCTACCCCGCCTCCTGACAAATAAATAGCATTGTGACCTTCCTTTTCTGCCAATAAAGCAGAATAAGCATTTATCGTGCCAACGATCTTTAGAGGTTTATTGCTTTTTATAGCCTCTTTAAGTTGTTTTCCTTGAGATTGAGCCATTTTAAGTCCTCCCGATAAAAGAAGAGTTTTCTATCAAAAGATTCTTCAAGTCTGCATGACTTTCAACTCCATCAATTTCTTTAAACTCTTCTCGTATATGTTTTGGAGCTTGGAAAAAAACTCCTAAATCTGCTTCTTGAAGCATTTGTATATCGTTGTAAGAATCACCAGAAGCAAATACTTTAAACTTCATATCCTTTAATCCTTGTACAACTTTCTTTTTGTTCTCTAATTGTCTTAAGGTGTAACCCTTCAATTCATTATTTTCTATATCCAAATAATGACAATTAATAGAAGGAGTTCCAAGCTTTCTAAGTAATGGCCAAGCAAGTTCGTAAAAAGAATCAGAAACAATTGTTAGTTGAAAGTTGTCCCTAATCCAATCGATAAATTCCCTAGCACCTTCAAAAGGCTCCATTCTATCTACTAAGGATTGAATTTCTGAAAAAGACAAACCAATGGACTTTACTAAATCAATTCTCATATCCATAAGTTCTGAATAATCTTTTAAATCTTGTGTTGTTAATTTAAATTGATCTTCTCCAGTATATTCAGCTACTTCAGCCCAAATTTCAGGTATTAATACACCCTCAAGATCAAGACAGACATGTTCCATTGATATTTATTCCCACTCTTTGATTGAGGTGAGGATTATACATTTTTTGAATTTAAATTCTCGAATTAAAATTGATAACTTGACCAGTAGGTACTTCTAAGCAAGCTGACTTACAATTTTCTATTTGGTCATCAAAAAAAATATCTGCTCCAAAGTCTTTAAGAAAATTAGTTTTATCCATACCCCCCAAAAAAAGAGATTCATCTACTCTAATTTTCCATTCTCTTAAAGTTTTAATAACCCTTTCATGTGAAGGTGCCGATCTGGCAGTCACTAATGCAATTCTGATTGGACATTCATTTTTGGGGAAACTTTGCTGAATTTTATAAAGCTCTCTCAAGAAAAACTTAAAAGGACCCCCAGTTAATGGATTTTCAGCCAGATTTTTTTCATTCTTATTAAACGCTTCTAATCCATACTTATCAAATATTCTCTGAGATTCTTCAGAAAAAATAACTGAATCGCCATCAAAAGCAACTTTAAGGGTTTCATTATCAGTTTTAGATTGTCTTGAGG
The DNA here is from genome assembly GCA_004214065.1 of Gammaproteobacteria bacterium. GTDB lineage: Bacteria > Pseudomonadota > Gammaproteobacteria > Magnimaribacterales > Magnimaribacteraceae > Magnimaribacter. The sequence continues at coordinate 113,187 of SGZM01000001.1, forward strand.
GCATAATCCGAGCAGAGGCAATTCCACTTTTCATGGAAGACTTACAATCTTCATATTCAGTTGAAAGAAATAGATGCACTCCAAAAGATTTTGCGTAAATATGTGGACTATTACCTCCACAAAAGGCTGCTTTTTTTATATCAAGACCATGATACTGAATAGAATTAAAAACTCTTAAACCAGTATCTGCAGTGTTTCTGCTTAGTAAAAAAACTTCTACTAACTTTTCACTACTAAATTTATTATTTAGATTTAATAACTTCCTTACTAAAGAAAATGCCTGGCCAGGTTCTAAGGGGCAATCCTCTTTGACTATCTGATGATCTTTATATGCTTCAAGACCATTTTTCTTAAATATATTATGACTTGAATCTAAATCAAAAAGAGCTCTTGAAGTGATACCAATTTTCAGCATGATTGCATAATACAATATACTGTATATAATTACAGTAAAACTTATGAAAAATTTAACAAAAAGACAAGAAGAAATTTTAAATTTAATCAAGACTCATATTTTGGATTTAGGATTTCCTCCTACAAGAGCAGACATAGCAAAAACTTTAGGTTTCAAATCTCCTAATGCTGCAGAACAACATTTAAGAGCTATAGAAAAGAAAGGCTTTATAAAGATATTGTCTGGAGCTTCCAGAGGAATAGTCTTGAATGATTCAGAAAGTGATCAAATACCTGTAATTGGATTAGTCGCTGCTGGAGGTCCAATCTTAGCTGAAGAGAATATTGAAAAGACCATCCCTAAATCTAATAATCTCCTATCCAGTGACATTGACTACTATTTAAGAGTAAAGGGAGACAGCATGGTCGATATAGGTATATTTGAAGAGGACTTAATTGGAGTGAGTAAATCAGCAAGCACCAAAATTGGATCAGTGGTTGTAGCAAGGATAAATAATGAAGTTACAGTTAAAACTTTGATTGAAATGTCTCAAAATAAAGTTGTGTTGAGACCTGAAAACCAAAATTACAATGACATTATTATTAATCCTAAAGTTGATGAACTTGCCATTGAAGGTTCGTGCGTGGCACTTCTTAGAGAAAGTATTTAAATAACCTTTGAATCTTCAAGAGAAATAAATCTCTCTCCTTTTTTAAGTTTTAATACTTCATTGATGATAAAATTTTGCTCTTCCTGATCTAATTTATACCAGTCATTTGGTATTTCTGTTTCCTCTTCTCCTACTTTTAAGTTCTTAACAAACTTAAATGCCTTACCAGGCTTTCGTATCTTTATTCCAACGGGTTGTATTGATTTATCTTCTTTGTGAAGAAATCCCAATATTCTTAAAGAGTTTAAAACATATCTTCTTCCAGATTCCGACTGATAATCAATGGTATTAGGTTCGTAGTAAGATACTTTAGGGCTTGGCTCTTTATCTTCTGGTTTAAGCTTTGTTGCTTTATTAAAACCATCGAATTCAGTGTACTCTCCAAATCTTCCATTTTTTAAAACTATAGGTAAATTTGAATTAATCTCAGTAAATAATATGTTTTCAGCGTTGCTGGTATCTATTAATTCTATTGCTCTATTCAGGCCTATATCTAGAATAAATTCATCTTCATCTGGTGTTCCAAAAAGTTTCTTTTCTTCTTCATTCAATGTCCATACACATGGTCCATTAACACTTAAATCTGCATATATGGGCTTACCCAGATCTGGATGAAGTCCTAAATCTTTTGGAAGCTCTTGATAAGTTTCCCAGGTTGTATTGAATTCAAAGGGTTTTTTAGTCCATTTACATTCTGAGCAGCCTACGAAATAACCCCAAGCTCCTGATTTTAAGCTGATGGGACTAGAACATTTAGGGCATTCATTTCTATTTTTTCCTGATTCATCTTTAGGGAAGATAACAGATCCAAGTTCTTCATTAAGTAAGTCTAAAACTTGTCTTGTCTTAAATTCATCTTTATTACTAATTTCTATATCATTAATTTTTCTATTGAGATAGTTTTGCAGCTCTGCCCAAAAAATATTTAAAACTTCTTCGTAATTTTTATTTCCAGATGCAACTTCATCTAGATCAGCTTCCATTCGGGCTGTAAATTTTGTTTCTATAAAGAATTCTTCAAAAACTTTCTTCAAATATGAAGTTAAGACCCTACCTAGGTCTGATGGAATGATTGATTTTGCTCCGTATGCGTATTTTTTTGTCCTCAAGCCCTTAACAATGGTCGCGTAGGTAGAAGGACGACCAATACCCTCTTCTTCCATCTTTTTAATTAATGAAGCTTCAGAATATCTATTCGGAGGCGTAGTGAATTTTTGTTCATACTTATTCGAAATAAGATTAAGCTCATTACCTTCATCTAGACCTTCAGGGAAAATTGTAATTTTTTCATCTTCTGAACCTGTAAGAATTTCAAAACCTTTAAATATATTTTTTCTAGACGAAGCCCTGAATTCATATTTGCTATCTTTTGAAGATATAACTAGGGTTTTTCTTTCATACTTAGAACTCTCCATTTGACTTGCAACAGTTCTATTCCATATCAAGGTATATAGTTTTTCTTCATCTCCCGAATAACCTGATTCTGAAGGAGTCTTTGTAATATCTGTAGGTCTGATTGCCTCGTGGGCTTCTTGAGAATTTTGCACTTTAGATTTATAAATTCTTGGCTCCTTGGAAAGGAAGGATGAGTCGTACTTCGAGGAGATAAAGTTTCTTATTTCTTGGAGTGGCGGTGGACCAGGATTTTCTTCAGAAAATGGCTCTCCTGTATTGGGTGATGTGCTTATTGATATGCCATCTGTTCTTAAATAAGTTATTAAACCTCCTTCATAAAGTTTTTGAGCAGCCTGCATAGTCCTATCAGCTGTAAAACCTAAACCACTTGCTGCTGACATTTGTAATGTTGAGGTTCTAAATGGAGGCTTGGGACTGCTTGATTGAGCTTTAGACTCTATATTTGTTAACTCAAAACTATTAGCCTCTAATTCATGAACCAAATTATTAACTTCTTGTTCATCTTTAAGAGGCTGTTTATTAATATTTCTTTCTGAAATCTGAGTTAATTTTGCTTCAAATGAAGTTCCCTGATAATCAAAACTTGATTCAAAAGGCCAATATTCTTGAGGTGTATGTAAGTCTCTCTCATCTTCTTTCTCACAAAGAATTCTTAAAGTAGGAGACTGAACTCTGCCAGCAGATTTTGCCCTTGATACATGCCTCCATAGAAGAGGTGAAACTTTGAAACCTATTAGATGATCTAATATTCTTCTCGCTAAATATGCATCCACCAGATCTTGATCTATATCTCTTGGAGACTCGATAGCCTTTTTGATGGCTGAAGATGTTATTTCGTTAAAAGTAACCCTTATC
>SGZM01000010.1 GCA_004214065.1 Gammaproteobacteria bacterium
ATGAGAGAGTTTGTAGCAATCTCGAGAAGAATCTCTTCGTCAACTACTTGATCTGGAAATCTTTCTGCAATCAAAGATTGTTGAGAACTGAATTCAAAACTCAGATCAGAAGTGTTAATAGTCTTAGATCCAACTTTTACAGCTACATTAGCATTGCTTTCTGAGAAAAAACCTGCCCATCCTACTGAACCGATAAATGTAATGATTATTGCAGCTACTATGACCTTAGTAACATTACCAGTAAGGCTGTTTCTTATACTCTGTATTCCTGACATATTATTATTTTATAACTAAAAAAAGCGCGCCAAATGGCGCGCTCTTTAAAACTTATTGAGTTTACAGGCTTTCTTTAAGGGCCTTACCTGCTTTAAATCCTACTGATTTAGATGCAGAGATCTGGATAGTTGCACCTGTTTGAGGGTTTCTACCTGTTCTAGCTGCTCTATGTCTTACATTAAAAGTACCGAAACCAACCAGGGAAACACTGTCTCCACCAGCTAGGCTTCCAGCTATTGCATTTAAAGTTGCTTCAACCGCTCTACCGGCTTCTGCTTTTGAACTGTCAGTTGCTGCTGCTACAGCGTCTGTTAATTGGGCTTTATTCACGATAATCTCCTAGAGTCTTGTTAAGCCGACTTGTCCCTATGCAAGTCAGTCATACCGATTAAAACCCTACAGTAAAGCCTTGTCAAGGGAGAATTTAATTTAATTAGTGGGCTTTAACAGAGCTTTTTTTCTGTCTAGATTTTTTAGAGGGAACTTTATCTGTTTCCTCATCTTTTTCCCAGGGAATAGGCTGTCTCGTTAAAACGATATCTAAAACCTCATCGATCCACCTTACAGGTTTAATCTCTAATTCTGCTTTTATATTTTCTGGGATTTCTTTTAAATCTCGTACGTTTCCTTCTGGGATTAATACCGTTTTAATACCCCCTCTTCTAGCAGCTAACAATTTCTCTTTCAGACCACCGATCTTTAAGACTTCGCCTCTCAAAGTAATTTCTCCTGTCATTGCAACATCTGATCTGACTGGTATTTTTGATAAAACTGAAGTCAAGGCAGTTGCCATTGCAGCTCCAGCACTAGGACCATCCTTTGGTGTTGCACCTTCAGGCACATGAATATGAATATCCTGCTCTTCATAGAACTTGGGGTCTATTCCTAAGGATTCTGATCTTGATCGAACGACAGATAGAGCTGCTTGAATAGACTCTTGCATGACATCTCCTAGAGAACCCGTCTTAATTATCTTTCCTTTTCCGATAAAACTTGAAGCTTCTATAGTAAGTAGTTCCCCTCCAACCTGGGTCCAGGCCAGTCCTGTTACTTGCCCTATCCTGTCGTCTTCTTCAGCTTCACCAAACTCAAACTTTCTAACTCCACAATAGTCTTCTAACACGGAAGGTTTTATTGAAATATTTGTATCCTTTTTTGCATCAGAGTTTTGTTTGACAACTTTTCTGCAAATCTTAGCTATTTCTCTTTCAAGAGATCTTACACCTGCCTCTCTAGTGAAATATCTAATTAAATCTTTGATTGTAGATTTAGGAATAGAAAGCTCTTTCTCTTTCAAGCCATTGTTCTTTTTTTGTTTATTTATAAGATACTTTTCTGCGATATTAACTTTTTCGTCTTCTGTATAGCCTGGCAGTGTAATGATCTCCATACGGTCTAATAAAGCAGATGGGATATTTAAACTATTGGCAGTACATACAAACATAATATCGGATAGATCATAATCAACCTCCAAATAATGGTCATTAAATGTGTGGTTTTGCTCAGGATCTAAAACTTCTAATAATGCAGAGGCTGGATCTCCTCTAAAATCTTGACCCATTTTGTCTATTTCATCTAATAAAAATAAAGGGTTTTTCACTCCAGTTTTAGAGAGCTTTTGTAATATACGCCCTGGCATTGAACCTATGTAAGTTCTTCTATGTCCTCTAATCTCAGCTTCATCTCTAACACCACCCAAAGACATCCTTACAAACTTTCTATTTGTAGCTCTAGCAATTGACTCCCCCAAAGAAGTCTTACCAACTCCAGGAGGTCCAACCAAACACAAGACAGGACCTTTTAATTTCTTAACCCGTTTTTGAACTGCTAAATACTCTAAAATTCTTTCCTTTACTTCTTCTAGTCCAAAGTGATCTTCATTTAATACGTCGCTAGCTTTTGTTAAATCAGATCTTATTTTACTTTTTTTCTTCCAAGGGATATTAAGCATCCAGTCGATATAACTTCTAACCACTGATGCTTCTGCAGACATTGGTGACATCATTTTGTATTTTTGAAGCTCACTCATTGCTTTTTCCTGTGCTTCTTTTGTCATGCCGGCTTCAGTTATTTTTGCTTCTAACTGTTCTGCCTCTTCTGCGTCATCTATCTCGCCAAGCTCTTTCTTTAGAGCTTTCATTTGTTCATTTAAGTAATACTCTTTTTGACTTTTCTCCATTTGGTTTTTAACTCGTCCACGTATTTTCTTTTCTACTTTGGAGAGATCTAGTTGAGAGTCTAGGTGTTCTAATATTTTATTTGCCCTATCAGAAAGACTAATCATTTCTAGAATTTCTTGCTTTTGGCTTATATCGATAGAAAGGTGTCCTACGAGGGTATCAGTAAGTCTCGATAAAGAATCAATTGCGTTTACTGTATTAAGGACTTCAGGTGTAGCTTTTCTGGTCAGCTTTACATATTCCTGGAACTGTTTCTTTAATAAAGGAAGAAAATGTTTAGTACTATCAGATTCAGGTTCTTCTTCCAGAGTATTTACTGTTACAGACATAAATTCTTCAGAATCTTGAAGAGACTCTATTGAAGCTCTTCTGTTTCCTTCAACCAACACTTTTAAAGTTCCATCGGGTAGTTTAATAAGTTGCAGGATTGTTGAAAGGGTTCCTATTGGGTAAAGATCTCCTAACTTGGGGTCATCTTGTTGAGCACTCTTCTGTGCCGCAAGCATGATTTGTTTGTCACCTGCCATAGCTGCCTGTAAGGCTGTTATAGATTTTTCTCTTCCTACAAACAGTGGTGTGACCACAGAAGGGAAAATCACGACATCTCTTAATGGCAAAAGGGGAATATTCAAGTTCTTTGTATCAGACATAAAGTTACCTCTACGTCTAATATTGGGGGTTTATTTTAAAAATACAAGTACTAACCCGTTTTAGTTTTGGAAGACTTCTCGTAAACCATTAATGGTTCGGACTCACCTTTAACTACAGAACCATCAAGAACTACTTTGTTTAACGATTCTTCAGAAGGTACTTTATACATGGTCTCCATGAGAATATGTTCGAGTATGGACCTAAGACCTCTCGCGCCTGTCTTTCTCTCTATAGCCTTCTTTGCAATCTCAGAAAGAGCATCTTCACGAATATCCAGTTCTACATCTTCCATTTCAAATAGCTTGGAAAATTGTTTAGTTAATGAGTTTTTAGGTTCTGTAAGAATCTTAATTAGCGCATCTTCATCAAGTTGTTCTAAAGTTGTAATAACTGGCAACCTTCCTATGAATTCAGGTATAAGACCAAATTTAATTAAGTCTTCTGGTCTTACTTGACTGATCAGTTTGTCTGTTTCGTTTTCTGATTTAATAGAAGTCACATTAGCACCAAAACCTATTCCTGTTTCTTCACACCTTTGTTGAATAACTGATTCGAGTCCCGAGAAAGCTCCTCCGCAAATAAAAAGTATGTTTGAAGTATCTACTTGCAAAAACTCTTGTTGCGGATGTTTCCTTCCTCCTTGAGGCGGGACAGAAGCTACGGTACCTTCGATGAGTTTTAAAAGCGCTTGCTGCACTCCTTCACCTGAAACATCTCTTGTTATTGATGGGTTATCAGACTTACGTGCGATCTTATCGATCTCATCAATATAGACTATTCCTAACTGGGCCTTTTCGATGTCGTAATCACATTTCTGCAACAACTTTTGAATAATATTCTCTACATCTTCTCCAACGTACCCCGCTTCAGTTAAAGTGGTGGCATCAGCAATAGTGAAAGGTACATCTAACAAACGAGCTAATGTTTGAGCTAATAAAGTTTTACCAGAGCCCGTCGGTCCAAGAAGCAATATATTACTTTTAGTTAATTCAACTCCATCCTCTGAATCAAGTTGCTTTCCACCTTTCAATCTCTTGTAGTGATTGTATACGGCTACAGAAAGATTTTTCTTTGCTTCTTCTTGTCCGATTACATATTCATCAAGTGTTTCTTTAATTTCTTTTGGCACTGGGAAGTGTTCTTCGTCAACCTCAGTTGTTTCAGCAATCTCTTCTTTAATTATGTCATTACAAAGATCTATACATTCATTACATATGTATACAGAAGGACCAGCTATTAATTTTCTTACCTCGTTTTGATTTTTTCCACAGAAGGAACAATATAAAAGTTTATCGTCGCCATTATCTGTATTGTCTTTATCTGACATAGGTGCTCCTATTTATTTCTTTTCTATACGGCTATCCACAACAGTATCAATTAAACCATATTTTTGTGCATCACTAGGGGACATAAAATTATCTCTATCACTATCTTTGGCTACTTTGTCAACTTTTTGTCCCGTGTGGTGTGCCAAAATCTCATTAAGTTTTTTCTTGATAGAGAGTATCTCTTGAGTGTGTATTTCTATATCGCTTGCCTGGCCCTGAAATCCACCTAATACTTGGTGAATCATCACCCGAGAGTTAGGAAGCGCTTGCCTTTTTCCAGCTGCCCCTCCAGACAATAAAACAGCTCCCATGCTAGCAGCCTGTCCTATGCATAAAGTAGACACGTCTGGCTTGATAAACTGCATAGTATCGTAAATAGACAAACCGGCAGTAACAGAACCACCTGGAGAGTTTATATACAAATGAATATCTTTATCAGGATTCTCAGCTTCTAGGAAAAGTAATTGAGCAACTATCAAATTAGCGCCGTAGTCCTCTACGGGTCCTGTTAGAAAGATAACTCTCTCTTTTAATAGTCTTGAATAGATGTCGTAAGCTCTTTCCCCTCTAGGAGTTTGTTCAACCACCATAGGTACTAATTGATTCATTGGATTGGATACTTCTTTTGTCATTTTTCTTCCTTAAATAATAAAGTGGGGGCTTTAAATAGATTTTCAACCATAAGTTCCAGAAACACAATCCTCATAAGATACTTCTTCATCAGTAGATTTTGCTTCTGAACATATAGTTTCTACGACCTGTTCTTCCAAAGAAATAGATTCTATATTTCTTAATTGTTCGTCATCAGAATAGAAGTAGTTTATTACTTGTTGAGGATCTTTATAGTTTTTAGCTCTTTCTTCGATAATTTCTTTAACCTTATCGGCATCTGGTTTAAGTTCATTTTCTTCAATTATCTTATTCAATAATATGCCTATTCTTACTCGTTTTGATGCTTCTTCTTTGAAGGTTTCATCTGGAAAGAGATCTTCATTCATATCTTTAGGATCCATCCCCATTCTTCTAGCAGTATCTTGTTTCATGTTTGAAATTTCAGAACTGATCATTGAAGCAGGGACTTCAAACTCATTTGCATCTAAAAGTGAATCAAACAAACTTTGTTTAACTTTACCTTTTAATATATTTTGAAGATCTTCATCTAACTTTGTTCTCACTTCATTTTTGTAGCTATCAATATCTTTAGCCTCAATTCCAGTACTCATAAAAAATTCTTCGTTTAACTCAGGTAGTTGAGGAATGAGAACTTCTATAACTTCTGTATCAAATTTAACAGGTTTAGAGGCAAGCTCTGATTTTCCATAGTCTTCAGGGAAAGTAAGATCTAATATTGTTTTATCACCTTTTTTTAGTCCTATCAAACCAGATTCAAAGCCTTCAATCATTGATTTCGAACCAAGTTCTACTACAAAATCATTTGCCGAACCACCTTCAAACTCATCACCCTCTATTGTTCCTACAAAATTAATTTTTATTTGATCACCATCTTTAGAGGTCTGATCGGATGGTTCCCATTTACTCATTCTTTTTTGAAGGTTATTTATAGTGCTATCTAAATCTTCATCCGTTATCGTACAGAGGAAATTTGTATAGGATAATTTACTTAGTTTAGCTATTGATACCTCAGGATATACTTCAAATGTAGCCTTAAATTTAGCATCTTTACCTTCTTCTAACTTTTCTGGTACTAGGTTCGGCCTACTGACTATTTTTAAATCTTTCTCTTGAGCCAACTTTGAAAAAGATTTACTAGCTAAATCCCATAGAACATCTTGTCTAATCTCAGGTCCGTAAACACTTGTCACAACATCCATTGGAGCCTTGCCTTTTCTAAACCCTTTAAGTTTGGCATCCTTTTGGGCTGCTTTAAGTTTATTCAACACCTGCTCTTCAATCTCTTTACTCGGGACAACTATATCTAAACTTTGATTAATTTCAGGTTTTGATTTAAATGAAAATTTCATATTTTATCCAATTTGGGGTGGGCGATGGGGCTCGAACCCACGACCACTGGAATCACAATCCAGGGCTCTACCAACTGAGCTACGCCCACCAAAAAAACTAATATTTTAACATCTAAAAATTTTTGAAGATGATTATTTTAATAAATTTCAAATCCAGTTAAGGATTCATCATATTGTGCGTCCTGGACAAGTACATCATCAACGTGAGAAAAAGAAGGACCATCCCAACACAAAGATATAAAAGAATTTAACGATTCCTCTTCTCCTTGAACGTAAATTTCTATTGAACCATCGGAAGCTTTTCTTGCCCACCCAGAAAGTTTTAATTTATTGCTTTCTTCCTTAGCCCAAGACCTGAAACCCGATCCTTGAACTTCTCCGTAAATTGAAATATGTGATCCGACCATCGAGAATTAAACACTTAAAATTGAAGCTTATATTCTATCTTCGTATATTAGAACCGACAACATTAATCAGAATTAAAGATTTGGCCTCCTCGGCAGGACTCGAACCTGCGATCCACTGCTTAGAAGGCAGTTGCTCTAATCCAACTGAGCTACGAGGAGACGGGCGAATTATATAGTAACGAAGCTTATTAAAAATTTTTTTTTATAATGATCTTGAAGCAAGATAAGGTTTTATATTAATTAGAGATTTTTGATTCTGAACTTCATCAGCTAACAAATTTGCAGAACCCATAGCAAGGGTCCAGCCTAAATGCCCTTGACCACAATTTACATACAAACCATCGACTTTAGTTTTACCAATATAAGGTAAACCATCCGCGCTCATCGGCCTAAAACCATGCCAAATTTTTCCTTCATTAGTATCTATTTGAGAAAACAGATTAGGATAAACATTTTTCAACATATCATTTAAATAGTTGACTCTTTTTGGATGAATTTGATCATCAAAGCCTACAAATTCAGCAGTTCCAGCTACCCTTACTCTATTTTTAAAAGGGGTTATGGCGGTATGTATGCTTTCGTCAACAATTGCATATTTAGGCATATTATTTAACCCAGTTGTTTCATAAGTTAAAGAATATCCCTTCACAGGCCTAACAGGGAGATTGAGCTTAACGTTCTTCAAAAGCTCTCCAGACCAGCTACCAGCGCAAACTACTACCCTGTCAGTCTGAAGTATTGCTCTATCCGTGACTATGCAGTTTACTTTGCCTTTATTAACTAAAATTTTATTTATCTTGGTGTTGGTTAAAATTCTGCCACCGTTATTTCTTATTGAATCTTCTAAATGTTTACAAAATTTATAAGCGTCACCCGTTTCGTCATCGGGAAAATACATACCTCCTGCCAACTCTTCTTCTATCTCGCTTAACTGAGGCTCTTTTTCAAGAAGTTGTTTTGTATTTAATAACTCTAAAGACTTGGAGTCTTTAAAAATTCTATCTTGAAGAGATATAGCTTTTTCTAAATTCTCTTGGCTTCGATAAATTTTTATTGTTCCTGAATCTGACTCATCATAATTGAGATTAAATTTTTCTCTAAATTCTTTTGTAGTTTCTTTGCTGTAAAGTCCCAGTGCGTATAAGTCTTTAGTAATGGCATCAAAATTTTTAGGAGAAGAGTTCCATAAAAACTTTAAACCCCAAAAGAATAATGATGGAAAGGCTTTAGCGCTAAATGACATAGGAGAATCTTTTTTTCCAAAACCTGACAAAATTTGCATAATGTCTGAGGGAGAATTCCATGGCATAGATTGTGAAGGAGTTAGCATTCCTGCATTCGCAAAGCTGGCAGAAGAGGCAACATCTGAATCTTGTTCAAGAATGAGAACATTTTCACCTCTAGACATTAAGGTATAAGCTGTGGCTAAACCCTGAAGTCCTCCGCCTATTATGACTATTTGATCGTTCTTCACTTTAAGTGGTCGGGGCAGCAGGATTTGAACCTGCGACCACCTGCTCCCAAAGCAGGTGCGCTACCAGGCTGCGCTATGCCCCGAAAAAATTGAATTATACAGATATAAAAAAAAGGTGTTGAAGAAATTTGAATAAAAAAAAGGCCCCTAAAAGGAGCCTTTTTCTTTATCACTCTTTAGAAAGAGTATTTGATTGCCATTGTTGTCACTCTTCCAAGCGGAGAGTGTGCAAAGGCATCATATCCTTGCTCATGAGGAGCCATAGGAGGATCTTCATCAGCCACATTGACTATAGATAAAGATAGATCCAGCTCATCATTGAATGCGTAAGAATAGTGTAAATCCACCGTTACCATGTCATCAACTGAAGAAGCATCATAACCTTGTGGTGAAGCAGCCCACAGTCCTGCATTAGCAAAACTATCAGCAACGTCATAGTCACTTACATATCTTACAAAAGCTCTCATGAAATGAGGTCCATTTAAAAGACTAGCCATAAAATTCATCTTAAGTTCTGGCATAGATCTTAGTCTTATAGGACTTCCTGAAGCTCTTGTGTTGTATTTACCAGCTGCATCATATTTATCACAACCAGCAGATAAACAACCACCTACATCATAAGTCATTAGATATACACCATTAACTCCAACTTGAGCTTGACCCATAGAAGTATCAAAGTCATACAGAGCTTGGAAATCTATTCCATCAGTCTCAATACCTTCTCCATTAATAGAATTAGTAGTGATATTAATCAAGTTACAACTATCAGGTTTCGCTGCAGGAGGATTGTAAGATGTTCCGTCCGCACAGTTATAGATAGCTAAAGGACTTGTTGTTGACACCTTACCAATTGGATCGACCATGTCTAAGGAGTAGTAATCAAGGTTAACTCTCATTCCTTCAACAGGAGTCCATATCAGACCTATATTGATGTTGTCTGAACTCTCAGGCTCTAAGTTAGTAGGAATTGGAGTTTGAACTTCGTAGTACTCACCATAAACTCTTTCTAAAGACGTATCGATAGAACTTGGCAATACAGGAGATCTAAACACCTCTTCATAAGAAGCTCTGAAAGCTAAAGTTTCTGAAGCTTTATAGAATGCAGATGCTTTAGGCACTACAATATCATCCGCCTCGTAGTCTTCGTATCTAACGCCAAAATCAATGTCTAGATTTTCAGAAACGGGTAATGAGACCTCACCAAAGAAAGCAAAGTTTTTACCTTCATTTTCTGAATCATATGTCATAGGCAAGAAATGTAATTCTGGCTCACAAGGCTTATTATCAGCACATCTTGCGTCACCATAGTTTTTGTTACTTACATCATCTTGACGGTATTGCATACCCGCAGCAAATGCTACTGCATTTCCATCAATTTCATAATCTAAGTCGCCATTAACAATGAAATCGAATACTAGTAATGATCTGGAAGTATTGGCTCCCATATCACCAGTAATGTAATCAATTTCATCAGCACTATTATGTAGAGCTGATCCTGGGGCAGCAGTTAAATGACTTCCGAATACGTTGTAGTAATAACACCCTTTAGAAGCATCACCTGCATCGGCAGCATCTCTTGTACATTGAGTTCCGCCTAAGCCATTAACGGCATTAACCCATCTAGAAGACATGATGTCGTAGTAGCTGTATTTGTTATTCATAGTTGAATAAGTTACTGAGGCATCAAATCCAGTATCTGTTCCAGGAAGAGTTCCTCTGGCTCCAACAGCCCAACGAGAAGTATCATTTTGGTTTTGGAATACAGCAGAAGGTCCTTCAATAGCCTTTGCTCTTCCCCACCAATAAACTGAACCAGCACCTGCTTCTCGAGCATTGTATGCAGCTTGCATATCAGCAGAAAGAGTAGGCAATGTATTAGCCTTAAAGTCTTGATATCCAGGAGAAGCCGTAGGAACTACTGTGAAGTAGCCAGCATTGGTTGGAGGATAGGAAGGAGAACCATAGTAATCTGCTCTTAATTGTGTATGCAATGCCTCTGCGTAAAGCTCAACATCTTCATTAATTTCCATAGTCATAGAAGCAAAGAACTTATGTCTTTCTTGAGGATCAATATAGTTTCCAAAAGGAACATAGTTATATCCACATTTACTGTAACCATTAAAAGCAAATGGTATAGAAGCTGCTCCACCCGCTACACCCTGTGCTGGAAGTACTGTTCCACAAGCGGGATCAGCTAAAACATTTTGAGCAGGAAGTGTTTGAAAAGTTCCAGGATTACCAAAGCTAGATGGTCCTAAAGGCCATCCACCCGCCATATCTACATATGGTTTTTCTGGAATTGTTAAAGGATTGTGATTTTGCCACTCAGCAGCAACTACTAAGTGTGCTCCGCCGTTGTTAAAGCCCGCAATAAATGCAGCTTCTTGAACACCGTCAGATCCATCAATTTCTTGATGACTCGCAGTAGCTTCAAATCCTTCAAATTTTGATCTTGTTATGAAGTTAAAAACTCCACCCATAGCATCCGTTCCGTGAGATACCGCTCCACCATTTTTTAGAACTTCGATTCGTTCCATGGCGATCATTGGAAAATTACCAACGTCTACAAACGCATTACCTTCTTTAGTAGTACCCGCACTGTTTACGATACGCTTACCATTAAAGAGAACAAGAGTTCTAGGTATACCTAAACTTCTTATATTGACATTTTTCAGACCAACAATAGTTCCACCACCATCACTAAATTGTTCTGATTGGTTTATTGTTCCTGAGATTGCAGGCATGTTCCTAAGAACTTCCCTCATATTTGGAGCACCGGCTGCTCCATATTCGCCTCTATCAAAGACGTCTACAGGAATATCTATTTCTTCACGGTCAGTTTTTATGTAACTACCTGTTACAACAACAGCCTCAACATCTTCATCATCAGAATAAAGAAAAGAGTTGAAGGTAACAAAAGGTAATAACGCAAGAAAAGCGAGAATTTTTTTATTCATTTATTTCCCCATTAAATTAAATTTATTTCAAAGTTTTTATAACTTCGAAATCCCCTTAAGAACCACTCTAAACCATATTTCACCATATAGCACTAAATTTTTAATTGTTTTTAATGCTTGAAAAAATCAGTAAATATATATATTTCAATTAGTTTTATGGCATGAGAAAATCTCCGAATGGAAAAAATTCTAGATGGGAAAAAAGTAGCAGCTGAAACTGAAGATTTACTAAAAAATAGAGTAGAAACTCTAAAGTCCACTAAAGGATACACTCCAACGTTAGCGACTATTTTAGTAGGGAATGATCCTGCCTCAGCTACGTATGTAAAAATGAAAGGAAATGCCTGTGAAAGAGTTGGCATGAACTCTCTAAAAGTAGAGTTACCTGAATCAACCACAACCGAAGAACTTTTAAATAAAATTTTTGAATTAAATAGCAATCCTGAAATAAGCGGTATTCTGCTTCAACATCCTGTTCCTTCTCAAATAAATGAAAGGGCTTGTTTTGACGCTATTGATATTAATAAAGATGTAGACGGTGTCACCTGTCTTGGATTTGGAAATATGGCAATGGGTGAAGAAGCTTATGGATCGTGCACTCCTCAGGGCATTATTCGCCTGTTAGATTATTATGATATTGAAACAGAAGGAAAACATGCAGTTGTAATTGGAAGAAGTCCTATTCTCGGAAAGCCTATGGCTATGATGTTGTTAAATAAAAATGCAACAGTAACCATATGCCATTCAAGGACAAAAGATTTAAAAGATCATGTATTAAATGCCGATATAGTTGTGGGTGCTGTAGGAATACCCAGGTTTATAAAATCTGATTGGATTAAGGATGATGCTGTTGTTATAGATGCCGGTTATCATCCTGAAAAATGTGGTGATATAGAACTAGAAGGTATAGCAGATAGATGTCAGGCATTCACGCCTGTACCGGGTGGTGTTGGGCCTATGACGATCAATACTTTAATTTTGCAAACTGTCGAAGCTTGTGAAAGGTCTTAATAAGGATATTAAATATGAAAGATTTTGAAGTTGTAGTTATAGGAAGTGGATTTTCTGGCCTGACTTGTGGTCATTTCTTAAAAGAAGAAGGTATAGAAAACTTCTGTATACTCGAAAAAAATAAATCTCTAGGAGGAGTCTGGAGTCATGGAGGGGTGGGATCTTATCCTGGAGCTGCATGTGATGTTCAATCTTATACTTACCTTCCCTTTCTAGATGAAACAGGTTTTATTCCTTCGAAAAGATATGTGAGCCAAACAGAGATAGCAGATTATGCCGAGCTATTAGCTGATCATTTTGACTTAAGCAAACATATAAAATTTTTACAAAAAGTTACAGGTTTAGAGTATGTAGATTTCGGAAAATGGAAAGTTGAAATTACAAACCTAGATGATGAATCAAAGACTGAAATATTTGCTAAACATGTAGTCTGTGCAAACGGTCCATTATCTAGTCCCAGAATGCCTGAATTTGGCGGTATGGATAAATTTAAAGGTGAAAGTTTTCACACAGCAGAATGGGATCAGAATGCTAATTTAAAAGGGAAAAAAGTAGGCATTGTTGGCACAGGAGCTTCCGCTGCCCAAGTCATTACATCTATTGCTGATGAGGTAGAATCTCTAACAGTATTTCAAAGAACAGCAACATGGGCCATAGAAAGAGAAGATCAACCCACACCACCTGAAATTATCGACGCTTTTAAAGCAGGTGGATATAGTTCTAAACTAAGATATGTTGACTGGAAAGGCGAATATCCGCCTGATCCAAACTTACCATTTACTTTCGAACAATTACATGACAAAGATTGGAACTCTGCTGTTTGTGATCTACTTAGTGAGAGGATAAAGAATGATGTTAATGATAAAGAACTGGCACAACTCCTTACTCCTGATTATCCGTTCTTTTGTAAGAGAGTATTGATAATAGATGATTACTTCACAACCTTTAATAAGGAAAATGTTCATTTAGTTCATGATCCAGGAGGAGTGGTAGCTGTGAATGAAACTGGACTTGAAATGGCATCAGGCGATCTACACGAGTTGGAAGTTATAATTTACGCTACTGGATTTGACGCTGGTCTAATTCCTTTTAGTGTTAAGGGAAAAAACGGAGTTACTTTGTCAGAAAAATTTGGAGCTTCTTCTGAAAATAATTATCAAATGATTGAACCAAAAACTCTATGGGGTCTGCATGTTAATGATATGCCCAATTTTTACATGATGATAGGCCCGCAGAGTTTAAACCCAGTCACGAATGTAACTCTAATATGTGAAGAACAAGGTAAATATATATCTCAGTTAATTTCTTCAATGCAAAAAAACGATAAAGAAGAGGTTGAGCCTACTGTTAAGGCAGTTATTGACTGGACAGATAGATGCAATCAATCGTCTGAAGGGAAAATTTGGCTTCAATGCAACAATTGGTATATGAAAGGAACTAAAGATGATGTTAGTGCAGGAAGAGAAAAGTCCAAAGCTATGTGGATGGAATCACATGAATCATATTTGAAATTCCTTTTAGGAGAAGAAGGCGGAAGCCAAGAAGAGTTATTAGAATTTTCATAAAATTAATTTTTTGATTCGGTCCTTCTCTGGTTTAATGTAAAAACTATAATGTCTACAGGATAAATTAATGACTAATTATGATGTTGTGATCGTAGGGGCCGGAATCTCTGGAATTGGAGCAGCTTATAATATTCAGAAATCTTGCCCAGAGAAATCTTTTGCTATCTTTGAAGGAAGAAAGAATATTGGCGGAACTTGGGACCTTTTCAAGTATCCCGGTATTCGATCGGATTCAGATATGCACACAATGGGCTTTCGATTTAAGCCGTGGACAGATGCTAAGACTATTGCTGATGGACCATCTATCCTAGAGTACTTAAATGAAGCTGCAGATGAGAATAATCTCCGTGAGAAAATTCAGTTTGAAACTAAAGTTAAAACGGCTCAATGGGATAGCTCCTCGGCAACTTGGAGACTTGGTATCGAGAAAGGAGAACAGGGACAACTTGAAGATGTTACTTGTAAAATCCTTTATCTATGCGGCGGTTACTACAATTACGATCAAGGCTATCTACCTGAGTTCAAAGGTTATGATGAATTTGAAGGCCAATTAATACATCCACAACAATGGCCAGAAGATCTCAATTACGAAAATAAAAAAGTTATCGTCATAGGCAGTGGAGCAACTGCCGTGACTATTGTTCCAGCTATGGCTGACAAAGTATCAAAAATAACAATGCTCCAAAGATCCCCCACTTACTATATGGCTGCTCCTGACCAAAGACCATTTGATGGACTAATTAAGAAATTTACTAGCGATAAATTAGGGTACTTTTTGATTAGATGGAAAAATATTTTATTAGGAAGATTCTTTGTTTCTCAAATTAAAAATAAACCGGAGAAATGGAAAAATATGCTTATAGATGGAGTAAAACAACATCTAGGCGAGGACTACGATATAGAAACTCATTTCACTCCTAAATATCAACCCTGGGATCAAAGGCTCTGCTTTGTGCCTAACGGAGATATGTTTGAAGCAATCAAAAACGGTAAAGCTGAAGTGGTGACAGACACCATAGATAGATTTATGAAAGATGGTATTTTATTAAATTCAGGATATAAAATTGAAGCAGATATCATAGTGACTGCGACTGGACTTAATATGCAATTGTTAAATGGCATAGACATTACGATAGATAATCAAAAATTAGATATTTCTGAACGTATACAATATAAGACCATGATGTTTAGTGAAGTTCCAAATTTAATTGCAACTTTTGGATACACCACTGCTTCTTGGACATTAGGAGCAGATCTCACTAGCGAATACGCATGTAAGCTGATTAATTTAATGGATTCTAAAGAAATGGATTATTTTTATCCTGAAGCTGGGCCAGATGTTGTTGGTAATGGAGATTTTCTAGATTTAAATTCAGGCTATATACAAAGAGTCGCACATCAACTTCCTAAGCAAGGCTCTAGAGATCCTTGGATTAATACTCAAAACTATTTGAAAGACTTATTTCAAGTTAGATTCAAAAGTATTGAAGACTCTGACTTAAAATTCAAAAAAGCAAGTTAAAGTTAGCTTCTAATTAAGTCCTCAAAATAATAAAACTTTTTGCCTTGCTGCTTTCCAGAATACTCCATCAGAGAGTTTGCCAGATCTATACCTTTTACACTCCTGTATTTGTTAGCTGAACCTCTGAGTAATGGATCAATCAACCAAGGTTGTAAAAGTTGCCCTACTGATTCCCCCAGCCTTTTTTCTTCTCTAGCTCCAATCAGAAGGCCTGGCCTGTAGATTGATAAGGATTTGAAATCTAGTTCTGAGATCTTATCTTCAATTTCGCCTTTGCATTTTAAATAGAAATTATTAGAACCCGAATCTGCCCCTATCGATGTAACTATCGAAAGATTAGGTACCTTGGCCATGGAGGCAGCTTTAGCCAAAGAAAAGCAATAATCTACATCAATTTTTCTAAAATTTTCTTGAGATCCTGCTTTTTTAATTGTACTTCCAAGGCAAATGAAAGCATCACTTATCCCTATAAATTTATCTTTAAAGCTTTCTTCATTCTCAAAATCTATCTTCTGAAAAAATAAAAGATCATTGTTGGAAGATAACTCATGTCGAGTTAACGCAATTACTTTATTATTGGACTTAACTAATTGCTCTGTTAAAAGGTTTCCTATTAGCCCTGTGGACCCAGCAACTAAGTAATTCCTTTGTGAAGAGTTCACTTCCAATATTTATCTTTCAAGAGTCGTTTGTATAATTTACCAGTTGGGTGTCTTGGTAATTCTTCTTCGAAATCAATGCTTCTAGGGCTTTTAATGGAAGACATATTCTCTTTACAATAAGCTATCAGTTCTGCTTCCAAGGCAGGTCCAGCTTCGCTAAGGTCCGCAGGTTGAACGACAGCCTTAACCTCCTCTCCCATTTCTTCATTGGGTACACCAAAAACTGCAACGTCTGCTACTTTTGGATGCATGACAAGCAAATCTTCCGTTTCTTTTGGATAAATATTAACGCCTCCAGAAATTATCATAAAAGACTTTCTGTCTGTTAAATAAAGAAAACCATCCTCATCTAAGTATCCAACATCTCCCAAAGAACTATAGCCTTGATCCGTCATAGCGCTTTTAGTTTTTTCTTCATCATTATGGTACTCAAACGTCGTAGCAGTCTCTCCACCAAAATAAACACCTCCAACTTCACCAATAGGTAACTCTATTCCATCGTCATCCAGAATATGCAAAGAACCAAATAAGGGTCTTCCTACACTGCCTTTATGATCTAGCCATTCTTGAGAGTTAATCATAGTAATACCGTTATATTCTGTACCAGCATAATATTCGTGCAGTATTGGTCCCCACCAATCTATCATTTGCTCTTTTACCGCCACAGGACAAGGAGCTGCAGCATGGATTGCTACTTGATGACTGGACAAATCATATTGAGTTCTAATCGAAGGATCGACTTTTAAAAATCTAACGAACATAGTCGGAACCCACTGAGAATGGGTTACCTTATATTTTTCTATTGATTCGAGTGCTTTTTCTTCATCAAATTTTTCAAGAATTATTGAAGTTCCTCCAGCAGCCAAAAAGCCAGTATTGAAGTTTAAAGGAGCGGCATGATAAAGAGGAGCAGGCGATAAATATATACTGTCTTCTCCAGCACCATAAAGCAAAAGAACTCTCGCCAGGCCAGGATCCTCATCCTCAACCTCGTAAGGTAAAGGCGTTAAGGGCAGTTCTCGTTTGACTCCTTTAGGTTTTCCGGTAGTTCCTGAAGAATAAAGCATTGAACCACCTTGGCATTCGTCTTCAATTGAATCTGTGGACATCTGTTCAATGGAGTTCTCATAAGATTGATATCCATCCGTCGTCCCGTCAAGCATGAACTTGTGAACATTATCTAAGACTGGATTCAAATCATTAGCTGTTTCTTCAAGGAATTTAGAAGTAATTAGAATTTTTGCATCACAGTCCTTAACAATGTACTCAACTTCGTTAGGCTGTAATCTCCAGCTTATAGTTGTATACCTCAAACCACTTCTCCAGGCTGCAAAGACAATGGGGAAAAATAAAAAATGGTTTTCCAGCATGATTGCAATTGAATCACCCGGCTTAAGGCCTAAAGACCTAAATAAATGTGCGCCTTGGTTTGATAGTTCATTTAACTCTCCATGAGTTACTATCCTTTCGCTTCCCGCCATTACTATGGCCGGTTTTTCAGGGAACTTTTTCCCGTTTACTCCTGGATGCATTACTTCTCCCTTGTTATATACTTAAAAAACTTTGTGAATATTGCCATACAATATAAAAATCTGTAAGCGTAAAATAATTAATTAATATGAGCACACAACCTCTGGCACTAATAACTGGTTTTGGCGGAATTAATTCAGCCGGAAGAAGTTCTTCTTATCTTGCTTATAAAAATATGGTCTTCGATTCTCTTACCAGCAAGGAGCAACTTGAAGTTCTTCAAGACTTGGCTGTTCTTCAAGGAAAAATAGAGCCAATTGGCAGATCATGGGAAACGAGTTCTGGTGACTCTATTGATCTCAAAAAATACTTAACCGACAACGCCTCAAACATAAGGTCTGATTCAATGGTAAGAGAACTGGATAGAGACATATACGATAAAGACAACATTATTCTAGATAAGATTGGAGCCAGTGCTGCCGGACAACTACCCAAAGGTTTTGACCCTTCAAGTTTATATCCTGCAAGACAACATCCTAAAGCTCTTCAGATGACTGTCTTTGGCATGGGTGATGCTCTTGGTCAACTAGGTATAGACTGGAAAACCATTCAAGAAAAAATTGATCCTGATGAAGTGGCTGTGTTTAGTGGAGCAGCTATAGGCCAACTCGACGGGTTTGGTTTTGGGGGATTGATGCAATCTAGACTAAAAGGATCGAGAGCAAGCTCCAAAAATCTAGCTCTTGGTTTAGTAGAAATGTCTGCAGATTTTATAAATGCTTATATTTTAGGGAGTGTTGGAAGGACCGGCCATGTTGTTGGAGCGTGTGCTACTTTTTTATATAACCTGCAAATGGGAAAAGAAGCCATCGAATCTGGTTCTGCTAGATTTGTCGTCGTTGGAGGTGCTGAAGCTCCTATTACCCCAGAAATAGTTGACGGCTTTTACGCGATGAGTGCTTTATCGGATGATAAAAGAATGATGGAAATGCAAGCACAACATAATGAAGACTTAAATAAAGGACCTATTCAAGAAAAAGCTTGCAGACCATTTGGACAAAATGCAGGAATGGTACTTGGTGAATCAGCTCAATTCATTATTTTAATGGATGATGCTTTAGCTGTTGAGTTAGGAGCAGAGGTGTATGGTTGCGTTTCAGCTGTTTCTTCTCATTCAGACGGATATAAAAGTTCAATTAGCGGACCAGGAGTTGGTAATTACATAACGATGGCTAAATGTGCAGCGCAGGCAGAAAAAATTATTGGCTTAAAAAAATTAAGAACTAGAACCTTCGTTCATGCTCATGGAACTGGAACTCCTGCCAACAGAACAACCGAATCACATATTCTAAATGAAGTTGCCAAAACCTATGGAATCAAATCTATCCCAGTTACAGGTATTAAGTCCTATTTAGGGCATAGCATGGCGCCTGCTTCAGGTGACCAACTAACAGCTACTTTAGGTACTTGGAACAAAGGAATAATTCCAGGTATACACTCAACGGATTCAATTGCTGATGATGTGCATCATGATAATTTAGATATCCTTTTGGATAATAAAAACGAAGAAAAGGGATTTTTTAGCGCAGCGTTTCTTAATGCAAAAGGTTTTGGAGGTAATAATGCTTCGGCATTAATCCTTTCTCCGGAAGAGTCGATGGCATTGGTATCAAAAAAATACTCTAAAGCAAAATTAAAGAAATATCAATCTGATAATGAAGGCGTTAAAGCTAAAAGTTCCCAACATAACAAGCAGTGTTTAAAAGGAAAATATAATATCATTTATAAATTCAACGAAAATGTTCTGCAGGGTGAAGAGGATGTAAAGCTAGAAAAGAATAAACTGACACTCAAAGGGTTTAAGCAATCAATAAATTTAAAAAAATAAAGGGGTGAAAAAATGGAAAGAAACTGGAAAGAAGTTAGATCAGAAGTAAAAAGATTTGTAGAAGAAGAAGTATACCCGGCTGAGTCAACACTTCACAAAGGGGATGATGAATCTAAGTCTAAACTTTCAGAACTTATGCAAAAGGCAAAAGATAATTCTTTATGGGCTTTAGGCCATCCTAAAGATATAGGAGGTGAAGGTATGCCTTTTATGGAATATGTTTACATCAATGAAGTAGTAGGAAGATCTTCTAGTGCTATGGTTGCATTAGGAACTCACTCACTTCAAGACTCTATTATGTTGAGAGAGTTTGCCCCAAAAAAATGGAGAGATGAATATCTAGAACCCCTAGTGCAAGGAGAAATATTTCCAAGTTTCGCAATGACAGAACCAGATATTTCTAGTTCAGACCCTACCCAACTCCAGACTACAGCAACTCTTGAAGGAGATGAATGGGTTATTAATGGAACAAAATGGTTTACTACTGGAGCAGCAAGAGCAGCTTACACAACAGTGATGTGTCGAACTGAGCTCGATGTACCAAGTCATGGAGCCTTTAGTATGATCATTGTTCCAACAGATAATCCTGGCTATAAGATAGTAAGAGAAACTCCAGTTCTTGGAATTAATGGAGGTCATTATGAAGTTCATTACGACAACGTAAGAGTGCCTAAAGAAAATCTTCTAGGCCCAAGAGGACAAGGCTTCTTGATAGCCCAAAGAAGATTAGGGCCAGGAAGAATCTTCCATTGCATGAGATGGCTTGGCCAAGCACAAAGAGCATTTGATTTAATGTGCGAAAGATTACATTCTAGAGAAACTTTCGGAACACCATTGGCTGACAAGCAACTGCTACAAAAATTTGTTTTTGATAGTGCGTGTGAAATACAGGCGAGTAGGCATCTTACATTAGATGCTGCTAAGAGAATTGATCAAGGAGATGATGCCAGAATTGAAATAGGAATGATAAAAGTTGTCGGGGCTGAAATGGTCCACAATGTAATTGATAGAGCTATCCAGGTACATGGCGCAAAAGGCCTTACTGACGACACACCTCTGAGTTTGATGTATAGACATGCTAGAGAAGCAAGAATATACGATGGTCCCGATGAAGTTCATGTTCAATCTGTTGCCAGAAGAATACTTAAGAATTATCAAAATAATGGGGCCGGTTGGGATTTCGGCGAAAGAGATGCAAGCTTAATAGACTAAATGACTGAAGATCTCGGAAATATTCTAAAAGAAAAACTTGCAAATACATCTATAGAGGGAGAGATAGTGAATCTTGAACCTCTAACTGGTGGAGCCTCAAAGGAAATTTGGAAGTTTGAAGTTAATGCAAATGGTAAATCTGATAGATACATTCTTAGGCGAGGTTCAGGAGTTGAAGGACCTCTAGCAATTAAGACTTCCGACGAAGCGAAAATCCAAAAAACAGTAAGGAAACTTGGGGCACAAGTTCCAGAAATAGTTGCCGTATCTTCCTTAGATGAAGAACTAGGAGATGCTTACATCATGAAGTTTGTGTACGGTGAATCAATCGCGAGAAAAATTCTAAGAGATGAAGAATATAAAAACACATTGCCCAAGTTAGCTTTTGAATGTGGGCAATCCATAGCAAAAATTCATCAAGCAGATATAAATGAGTTCCCTTTCCTTCCATCAAAGACTGTATTCGAACAGATAAATGATTTATACCAAACCTATGTTTCATTTAATCAGCCTTCTCCTGTATTTGAGTACACACATTTATGGTTAAAAAAACAGAATTTTGGTGAAATAAATGATGCTCTTGTTCATGGAGACTTTAGGCTAGGAAATATCATTGTAGATAAAGATGGATTGAAATCAGTCATTGACTGGGAATTAGCACATATAGGTAACCCTCTTCAGGACCTAGGGTGGATTTGTGGGAACTCTTGGAGATTCGGAAATACGAATAAAGTAGTTGGTGGGTTTGGTGATTTAGCCGATCTCTTAAAAGGCTATAATTCTGTCAGTAATTATCATGTGGATGAAAACATGGTCAAAGCTTGGCAAGTATTTGGGACTTTTAGGTGGGGGGTAATATGCCTCATACAAGCATCTGCTCATTTAACGGGCTCTATAAACTCCGTAGAAAAAGCAGCTATAGGCAGAAGAGTATCAGAAACTGAAATTGATATAGTTGATTTGCTATTTTTGGGAGGAAAGTAATGATTTTTGATAGACCCTCGAGTATAGAGTTACTGAAGGCAGTTAATCACTTCCTAGATGACAAGATTAAAAGTGAAGTACCGGCCCATTTAGCTTTCAAATTAAGGATTGTCGAAAATGTTTTAAATATTGTCATTCGAGAAATAGAACTTGGACAAGAATTATCTGAAGATGTGACAAAAGATCTAAAAGAATTGATTGAGCTTGATGCGGCCAATATAGATGACCTTGCTTCTTTAATAAAAGCAGAAAAAATAAATATTGAAGACGAAAGTCTTAAGAACCTTCTGGTAAAACTATCTAAAAATAAAATAGCAGTAGATAACCCAAATTATTCTACCTTCAAGAAATTAGTCGAGTGATTTAAGGGGTTTTTTATCTCTAAAAATCATTAACGGAACCATGAAGAATTTCCAAGTTTTATGATAGTGTCTTGGAAACCATCTTTGTGACATATCTAAAAGTTTTGCATCCAAACCAATAAAAATTCTACTTTTATTTTTCTTTACTCCATTCAATATTATTTCAGCAGCTTTACTGGGATGCATTCCTCCTTCTCTAAAAAGATCACCCATTTCCTTTTGAGTTTTGGGAGCATTCCTTGTGAATATAGAATCTCTTGCACCCTCATCACGATTAAAATCTTCTTCATTCATTCTCGCTGTAGCAGCAATATTTGTACCAATGTGACCCGGATGAACGCAGTGTATCTGTAGATTAGGGTTTGTTTCTTTCATTTCAAGAGCAAGGCTTTCTGTAAAACCTCTCACTGCAAATTTAGTTGCGTGATAGACGGTTTGGCCAGGAACTGCAACCATGCCAAAAATTGAAGACGTATTAACTATTGCAGCTTCGGTATTATTGATCATGTGAGGTATGAAGGCTCTAGTACTATTTACCACTCCATCAAAATTAATACCCATAACCCAATCCCAATTATCTTCATCCATGTCTTTAAAATGTGAACCTGTGGTAACACCAGCATTATTGAATACTAAATCTACTTTTCCATGTTGATCTATAACTTTTTGAGGTAATGCTTCAATAGAATCCTTATCAGCAACATCTAGTAGATGCGAAGAAACAGATACATTGTATTGCCTCAACATCTCCACAGTTTCATTTAAAGTTTCTTCATTTACATCACAAACACAAACATCAGCCCCGTCTTTAGCAAGTAATACAGCTAAATATCTACCCATGCCTGAACCCGCACCAGTAATTACAGCAACCTTATCTTTAAAAGTTTTCATCTATTCTCCCCTTTTTTCTCCATGAAAAGTTATGTTATATGCATTTTCAGGATCATTTCTTACCCATTCATCTATTGCCTTGGCATCATCGCCTACCAAAATTCTCCATTGCTTATTCTTTACTGCAGAAAGAATAATTTCTGCTGCTTGCTCTGAAGTAGTAGGAGCATTATTTTTAAATGCTTCCGCATTTTCTTTTATTTGCTCTTTTATCTGTTCAAGAGAAAAGTTATGAACGGGCATGCCCATTTTTATCATATTTTCTTTTATCTTTTCATAGTCTTCGTCTGTTCTCTCCCCGCCCAAAATCTTCCCAGTATTTTCAGCTATAGAGGTTCCAATATGTCCTGGCATAACAACGGACACTCCTACATGCGGTGCATTTATTCTGAAATCATCTATCAAAGCTTCGCTAAAACCTTTTACTGCAAATTTAGCTGCAGAGTAAGACGTATGAGGAGTCCCGCCTAAACTAGCCCAAAATCCATTAATGCTGCTCGTGTTAATAATATGGCCTTCGTCGCTATCAACTATATGTTGCATAAAAGCTCTACTACAGTAATAAACACCATACCAGCAAACGGCAAAGCATCTCTCCCACTCGTCTCTATCACCAAGTACAAAACTTCCGCCTCCGCCAATACCTGCATTATTAAAAAGAAGATTTATTGTTTTTGTATCATGTTCAGCTAGAACTTCATCTTTAAATTTAAATACTTGATCTTCATTGGATACATCGCATACGTGTTTTGTGAGTTTAATAGTAGGTGATTCTTTAGAGACTATTTCAAAAGTTTCTAACATGTTGTCTTCTAAAACATCGCACATAGCTACATGACTTCCTTCTCTAGCCAATTGCCTCACTAACTCACGACCCATACCAGTTCCGCCACCAGTTACTACCGCTATTTTATTTTTGAAGTCGTCCATCCTGAATAACTTTTGAAATACTAGAGATTAACTTTCTTCATTTTCTGAGTTAGGAAACTCACTAAATGGAAAAGGTTTCTCTCCAGTGTGATAAGTTAAATAATTAATGATTTGAACCATATAATTTCTAAACCCAATTGAAACTTTTGATATGTTTTCGCTTCTTTTATCTGTAATGAGTACAAATAAGAACTGAAGGAAAACTATCAACCAGAGAACTGTCATAGAAATATAGTAAACAAAAGAAAACGCCAGCATCCAAAAGAGTCTTATCCACTTTCCTTGTTTTAAAAAGTTATCTTTCCATTCTTCGCTATCAATGAATTCTTCATTTCCTACATCAATAACTTTTTCTTCTTCTTTTTCTGCCATTGTTTTATTTTATAAATTCAACGTCTTTTACTATATCTTGACCCAAAACATTCTGAATTGAACCGTTAAGATTACTACCTTTATAGATGATTTTGTAAAGAGAATCCACTATCGGCATTTCTACTGCATGATTATCTGCAATATTCTTAACTACTTTGAGTGTCTTTAAGCCCTCAATTGTCTGTCCAATTTTTTGTTTTGCTTCCTCCACAGAAAGCCCTTCACCTATACACTTTCCAAATTGATGATTTCTACTTAAAGGGGAAGCACAAGTAGTTATCAAATCTCCAACACCTGCTAATCCTAAAAAAGTTTGTGGATTTGCACCCAAGTCAGCTGCCAAACGTCCCATCTCACCTAACCCTCTTGTCATAATCATACCTATTGTATTTTCTCCAGAATTTAATCCATCAGCTATCCCGCAAGCAATTGCATAAATGTTCTTTAAGGCTCCTCCCATCTCTACACCGTACGGGTCATTGTTTTCATAAACTTTAAAAAAGTCATTAGATAAATCTTTAATAACGGAGTTTCTTAGAGTTGCATCTTGACTGGCTATAACAGTACCTGACAATTGACCTTCGGCTATTTCCTCAGCGAGATTAGGTCCACTTATTACACCTATAGAGTTAGCTGGATAATGTTCTTCAAGAATTTGGCTCATTAAACTAAACCCTTCTTTTTCCACTCCCTTAGTAGCAGTGATTAAATATGAACTTTCTTGTATGTAACTTGAGGCTAGTTCTGAAACTTCTCTAAAAGCATCACTGGGAACACAAAATATTACAGTATCGGAACTTTCAATGTCTTGCATATCAGAAGTAGCTTTTATTTTCGAACTTAAATCTAAACTAGGTAAATATCTTTGATTTACCCTTGATTGATTAATAGTCTCAACTAATTCTTTATCTCGCATCCATAAAGAAACATAATTACCATTAAGTGAGGCTAAATAAGCTAAAACAGTTCCCCAGCTCCCTCCCCCAAGGACTGATATGTTTTTTTTATTCATTAATTTTTAACAATTAAAGTTATGAAGTTACAATTCTAACAGTTTGTATTTGTATTATGCTAAAACCCTTTAAAGATAGAGATGAAGATTAGAAAGCTAAAAACTGCTGAAGACATAAAGAAGTTCCTAGATACTTCTAAAACAAACTACGTCAAAGTGGGCCTAACAGATATAGATGGAATTCTTCGTGGTAAATATATGCATGTTGATAAATTTATAAAATCCACTAAAAATGGTTTCGGCTTTTGTGATGTTATATTTGGCTGGGACAGCAATGATGAACTGTATGAACTCAGAAATGTACCTCAGGAAGATCTCTTCACAGGCTGGCATACAGGCTTTCCCGACGTAAAAACTAACATCATTCCCGGTTCAGGAAGAATAAACCCCTTCGAAGAAAACATTCCCTTTTTTCTTGCAGAACTTGCCGAAGGTCAGGTATGCCCTAGAGGTCTATTGAATAACCTTCTTAAAGATATGGAAGATGAAGGAATAAGATCTAAATCTGCTTTTGAATATGAATTTTTCCTTTTTAATGAAACTCCTCACTCAATTAGAGAAAAGAACTTTTCTAACTTAAGTAATTTTACTCCAGGAATGTATGGTTATTCTGTCTTGAGGAATTCTGTTCATTCTGATCTTTATAATCAGCTACTAAACTTTTGCTCTGATATGGATATGCATTTAGAAGGTCTTCATACTGAAACAGGACCCGGTGTAATAGAAGCAGCTATTATGGTTGATGATTCAATTAATTCTGCAGATAAAGCAACTTTATTTAAAACTTTTTCTAAGGTTCTGTTTCAAAGAAATGACCTTATGGCAAATTTTATGGCTAAATGGTCAGATCAATATCCTGGTCAATCTGGGCACATTCACACTTCACTTCAAGACTTAGAAGGTAAATCTTTATTCAGTTCCAAAAAGGATGAACTTTCTCAAACTCTAAATTATTTTATTGGCGGATTACAAACATACATGAGAGAGTTTTCAGTGATGATTGCTCCGACTGTTAACTCTTATAAAAGACTTTGTCCTGGTGCATGGGCACCAATAAATATGACTTGGGGAGTAGAAAATAGAACGACAGCCTTTAGGGCAATCAAAGGTGATTCTTCGAGCCAAAGAGTAGAAAATAGACTTCCAGGAGCAGATTCCAACCCTTACCTTGCTTTAGCTGCCACACTTGGTGCAGGCTTCTTAGGAATAAAGGAAAAAATAAATCCTACTGATGAGACTATTGGGGGGGCTTATGGCCTCAATTTAGAGAGAAAATATCAAGTACCAGCTAATCTTGGAGAAGCAGCTATCCTGTTTAAAAACTCTCAATCCGCTAAAGATCTTTTTGGCCAAAATTTTGTAAATCATTTTGCTAACACTAGAATTTGGGAATACAAAGAATTCGAAAAAAATAGAAGTTTTTTTGATTCTTCATCTATCTCTTTATGGGAGCTTCAAAGGTACTTTGAAATAATATAAAAATGAAAACAGGTATAGTATTTCACGAGCTTTATTTGTGGCACCACACAGGCAATCATGCCGATTATATTCCATACGGTTTTCCAGTTGAGCCTCTTCATCATTCTGAAAGTCCAGACACAAAAAGAAGAATTAAAAATTTAATGGATGTATCGGGGCTTTATAACAAGTTAACTGCAATATCTCCTAGAAATGCAACTAAAGATGAAATACTTTTGTTTCATACTGATAATCATTATGAACATATAAAATCTTTAAATGGTTCAATTACCACTGATGCGGGAATAAGTGCTCCAACTGGAATAGGGAGTTTTGACATTGCCCTTCTTTCTGCTGGTGGTGTTTTAGAGGCAATAGATCATGTAATTGATGGCAAAGTTGATAATGCTTACGCACTTGTTAGACCTCCTGGACATCATGCTATGCCAAACAAGGCAATGGGATTTTGTATATTTGGAAATGCAGCCATAGCAGGTAAACATGCATTAAAAAATAAAGGTCTTAGTAAAATAGCTTTTGTTGATTGGGATGTTCATCATGGAAATGGCACACAGACAGCATTTTATGAAGACTCAGATGCATTAACTATTTCTATTCACCAAGATAGAAATTTTCCTACTAACTCAGGATTAATTAATGAGACTGGAGAAGGAAAAGGCAGTGGCTATAATATCAATATCCCCCTACCACCCGGTTCAGGAGTTGGTGCATATGAAGCTGCTTTTGATCGCGTCGTGATACCAGCGCTTGAAGCTTATAAACCTGAACTAATTATTGTTCCTTCTGGCTTTGATGGAGGTGCAGGAGATCCAATTGGCAGACAGATGATGACTAGCGAAGGATTTATATCGCTCACTGAAAAACTAATGCAATCGGCAGATCAAATTTGTGATGGCAAAATTCTAATGACGCATGAAGGGGGTTATAGCGCAGCAACTGTCCCTTTCTTTGCTCATTCTGTCATTGAAACGTTAGCCCAAGAAAACATGGGTATAACAGATCCTTTTCAAAAAATTATAGGTAACCTTGGCCAACAAGAACTGCAACCTCATCAAGATTCTCTTATTAAAGAGGCAGAGAAATTAATAAAGAATATTAAATAACTATGAATGATATATTTGACCTTAACGGAAAAACCGCAATTATTACCGGAGCATCGTCAGGTCTAGGTAAACATTTTGCTAAAACACTCTCTGCAGCAGGAGCAAATTTAGTGATTTGTGCAAGGCGAGTACAAAACCTAGAAGAGCTTAAAAATGAGATAGATACTGAAGTCCTTGTGCTCCCTATAGACGTTACTTCAGAAGAAAGTGTTTTAAGCTTTTTTTCGGAAGTAAGAAATTCCATTGGTTCAGCAGATATATTAATAAACAACGCCGGTACATCCGACCCTAAAAGATTTAAAGACTTAGATGAAGAAAGTTGGAATTACGTTCTAGAAACCAATTTGAATGGTGCTTATAGAGTAGCAAAAAATTTTACTGACTCATTAATCCAGGATAATAAATCAGGAAGTATAGTTAATATTGCTTCAATTCTTGGATTGAGGGTTGGACTAAATCTAACTAGTTATGCGACTGCTAAAGCCGGCCTGGTTCAATTGACAAAAAGTATGGCTTTGGAGTTGGCACGTTCTAATATAAGAGTAAATGCAATTGCTCCAGGGTATATTTTGACTGAAATCAATGACGATTTCTTTGCAACTGAAGAAGGTCAAAGTTATATAAAAAATATACCCATGAATAGGTTGGGCTTAGAGTCAGACCTTGATGGTGTGTTGTTATTATTATCGAGTGATGCCTCTTCTTTTATGACAGGGTCTATTGTTCCTGTTGATGGAGGTCACCTAATTAATCCTTTATAGCTCAATTAACAATCTTAATTTTTCGACCTATTGCTAAAGGTTTATTTGGGTAATCTCCATTTATGAGACGTAACTGATCTTCTGCATTAATATTGATACTACTCTCAGAAGCTAAGGATTCATACGTATCTCCTTTCTTAACTTCATAAGTTTTAAGTCTCAATGGTTTAGATAGTATTAATTCTTCTTTTTTTAGTTTTCTAAACGAATTTATAATTTCTAAAAACCTTACATCAAATTTAGTCAGGTTTGATCCTTCATTTTTTAAATATCCAATAAATTGAAAAACTTGATCTTCTCTAAACAATACCGCCATTCTAGCTACTCTTCCTGATCTATTAACTTTAGCTGTGAAGCCTTCGAAGCCGTTTATATTTAGAACTTGGCCTTCATAAGAATTAGGTGCAAAACGTTTTAAATAGGCTTCAGGTGACTCCTTAAAATTTAAATCTTCTAGAGTCATTTGCAATATTGCTTCTCCATAATAAGAGCTAAAAATCAATTGATTTGGGGTATTAATTATTTCCCAACCTTCAGGTGATGACATATAAAAGTTAAGAGGGCCATGATAAAACTCACCCCCTCTTCTTATTCCTGACTGTTCTGAATCTCCAAATACCATACCTTCTATTTTTTTAAGATAAAGATCCTTTTTCTTTTCTTCTCCTTTTGGATAGGTATTGCTAACATTATTTAAAACTTCTTGAAGCCTTAGATCGTTAGATGGATGGCTAGCAAAAACACCATGATAACTTCTAGACTCTTGTCCTCTTTGTTCAGCGATTTTTTTAGAATAAACTTCTTGATCTTTTAAAACTGATAAAACTTGGTACATACCCTGAGGAGAATACCCATCTTGAAAAATATATTGTGCGCCTAAATCATCTGCTTCAAGCTCCATATCCCTTCCATAACCAGACAAAAGTGCGCCAGATGCTAAATTTGCTATATTGCCAGCAGTTCTGCCTGCGTTTATTTCAATTGCCGCAGAAAGAATACCCATGAGTTGAGATTGAGAATATTGTTGAACGCTATGTCTTGCAGTGACATGTCCTATTTCATGACCAAGAACTGCTGCTAATTCCTCTTCCGATGATAAGTAAGTCATTAACCCTCTATTTATATATATGTAACCGCCCGGTAGGGCAAAAGCATTGATATCTGGACTATCAATTACAGTAAATCTATATACCAGATTAGGTCGGTGACTCTTAGCGGCAAGAGATTGGCCAATGGTTTGGACATAATCTTGTAATTCTTGATCTTGATAAACTGGATTTTGTCTAAGAACTTGGGCGTTGTACTCTCTACCCATTTGTATTTCTTGGCTTTCACTTATTATGACAAAATCTTGCTTACCTGTTACTGGGTTAACTGAACATCCAATAACTAGGAGAAAAATTAAAGATAAAAAGAGTTTTTTCATGTTGTGAGTAATTGAATTGCTCTTTCTCCAAAATCATCCCACCAAGTCTCTCCCATCTCCACTATTCTTTCAATATTTGTAGTACTTCGATCATCCAATCTTCTGTTCACTAGATTAATTGGTGAATTAACCCTTAAGTAATGCTCTCCTATAAGCTCACCAGCCAGTTCATGATCTAAACTACTTTCTACCATCAAACCAAATAAATCATGCATCAACCAACCGACAATTCCCCATTTTGTTGAAGCCTTTCCATTTAATGACCTCTTACTTAATCCTGTGCCAATACTTAGTACTCTTATTTCAGTATCTGGAAATAGTTTTTTTGCTTCAACGTAACCATGTAATACAGGATGATTAGCAACTATTGCGCCATCGATGAGATATCTTTCTCCAACTTTAGCAGAGGGATAATAAATAGGAGCTGCGCTGGTTGCATCGCCGACATCGACCAGAGAAATATTCTTATCCTCTTCGTTATAAGACTTAAATAAAATTGGCGTCCTTTTCTCAATATCATAACTTAGAGCTGCAACGGGCTTTAATGAATCTCCTAAAACTGAATTTCCAAAATATTTTTTTAGCACTTCTCTTTTACCTTCATTCGTATATTTTGGATTACTTTGCAGGAGACCAAGTTTTAGTTCCCATGAAGAGGATTGCATAGTTTTTTTTAGATTTCTTGGGGCCCAAATATCTTCAAGATCAACTGTTGAAAATTTGTTAACTGCAAGCGCCAAGCAAGAAATTGCTCCTGCTGAAGTGCCTATAAAATAGTCAAATTTTTCATGTATTTTGACTCCCAGTTTCTGTTCAAGTCTTTTTAAGAAAGTAATAGAAGCTATGGTTCTTACACCTCCCCCATCCATGGATAATATGTATTTTTTATTCATAATTTATTTAAGTATATTGTGATGACAATTTGATGACAAAATAGATTATTGATATTAAGCTTAACTCATTGACTTATATAAAAATTATTTCTTTTTGGGGAAATTCTATGAAAAAATTTTTAATCATATCTTTAAGCATATTTACTGCTTTGAATCTCTTCTCGGCAGATGAAGTTGAAGAGGTTGTAGTAACTGGTTCACAAATTAAAGGGGCTCAAATTACAGGGGTTTTACCCGTAACAGTGCTCACATCTGATGATATAGATGCAATAGGTCCAGATGATGGAACTGAACTAATGGAAAATATAACAGAACAGGGATTGAACTATTTTTCAGAGGCAGAATCTGACTCAGGTGGAGTAAATTCTGCAAGAGGTGATGTTGGAGCTTATAACCTTAGAAACATTGGTGTTGGTAATACTTTAGTCTTACTCAATGGAAGAAGGCTTGTAAATAATGCCGGTTACCAAACGGAATTACTAGGTGGCGATTATGTCCCTACTATGTCGGTTAATACAAATCTTATACCTTCTAATGCTCTGGATAGAGTTGAACTATTAAAAGATGGTGCTTCAGCTATTTATGGTGCGGATGCTGTTGCTGGTGTGGTAAATAATGTTCTTGAAACTGATTTTACAGGCTTCGAAGTCTCATTCAGAGGTACTGGCTACGATCATTTTGCTGCAAATGATGACAGGATACAAATTAAGTATGGTGGTGACTTCAATGAAGGACGTACAAATATCTCAGTGATGTTTGATTATTATGATAGAGATGCTATTGCAGCGTCAGAAGATCCAAGGTGGGGTGATTCAGATCACAGAAAATGGATTCCTGCAGATTCTTTGTGGGCAGGAGATACTTCCTTTAGAAATCTCTATTCAGGAAAATGGGCTCAATTAGATCTTCGAGGTAGAACAAATTACACAGACTCTGCTGGAGAAATCCAGATAATGCCTGCTACTGATCCAAGATGCTCTAGAGACGACTCTAAAGATACTGGATATGGCACCTGTTTAGGAGTGGATACTGTCTCTCTTGCTAACGGTGAATACTATATAAATCCTGGCCAATTCAGAGATTTCAGAGGAAAATTGGAAAGGGATAA
This sequence comes from Gammaproteobacteria bacterium, assembly GCA_004214065.1. Lineage (GTDB taxonomy): Bacteria > Pseudomonadota > Gammaproteobacteria > Magnimaribacterales > Magnimaribacteraceae > Magnimaribacter. Next base: position 31,907 of record SGZM01000010.1, read on the forward strand.
TACTTTTATATTTGTTAATCATGAGATGGCAAATGGCAATGAGCTTTTTGCTGAAATTGGACAGTATAATTCTGAGTATAGACGTTTAAAGGAACCGGCTGGGGATTTCTCAACAGCCCTTCTAAATATAGGTCCGGACTATTACTACACCAATCTATTGGGTATAAACGATGATAACAGCAGTTCGAATAAGAATATAAGAATAGATAATTGGAGACCTGATATAGGGCCTAGAATTATCAATGTTGATAAAGATACATCACGATATCTCATAGGTTTAAGAGGGACAACCGATTCGGGTTGGGATTGGGAAACTGCCTTTCTAAAATCTAAAGCAAAATCAGAGGATTTCACTCAAAACCGTTTATCTAACAGTCTTCTGCAGGCTGGATTGAATGACGCTACTTCAAGCGCTATTAATATCTTTTCTTCGGATGTCAAAGCTTCATTAGCCCCCGCTATTGTTGATGTTTATAGAAATGATACAAGTGAACTGAACTCATTAGATTTTAAAGCCTCTAATCCTGCTTTGTTTGATATGCCAGCAGGACCTGTTGCTTTATTGGTTGGTTTTGAATATCGACAAGAAAAGTATTCTGATGACAGAGATCCTAGACTGGATGGGACAATACAATACACATCAGCAGTAACTGGTCTAACCTTTCCTTTCGTAGGAGATGTGCTTGGCTCAAGTCCAACGGTCGATACTAAAGCAGAAAGAGAAACTAATTCTATCTTTGCAGAATTAATTATTCCCTTGGCTGAAAATATTGAATCACAAGTAGCAATTAGACATGAAGATCCGGATGATACCGAATCATCGACTGTTGGGAAATTTGCTGTAGGTTGGAATGCCACTGAAAACTTATCATTTAGAGGCTCTATCTCAACCTCTTTTAGAGTTCCTAATTTGATTCAGCAAAATCAACCTTATGTCACTAGAAGCGGAAATGTAGATGATGCAGTAGGTGAATATGTTGGAGGATCAGTACTAGATGATAGATATCAAATTGGAAGCTATAGAATTGGTAATCCAAATTTGAAACCTGAAGAATCTGAAAATACGTCTTTAGGTTTTGTGTGGACTCCTGAAATATTAGAAGGATTAACAATTACTTATGATTCTTGGGAGATAGAAAAAGAGAATACTATTGTTTTGCTCGGAAGACAGAACAGGATGGTTGCCGACTTGGTTGATTTACTCGATTACGGGACTTCAAATTGCTCAAGTTATAACAACACTAATGTTTTGAGAGACCCAAATCCTGGATATTCAGAATCAGACATTGCAGTATTTACTGCTGCAGGCATCTGTCCTGTTGGAGAGGCGTATTTAGCTACAGACCCGTACGCCAATGCCGCAACAAGAACTCTCTCTGGAGATGATATTGGAGTGTATTATGACTTAGATACAGATATCGGAAGTTTTAAACTTACGATTAACTACTCTGAAACAGACGAATTTACTCAAAAACCAACAGCAGAATATGCCAAATTAACTGCTGCGCAGTCTAGTGGAAGGATTCCATTTGATGTAACTCTCTCAGGTTTTGGCGACTTAGCAGGCCTGGACGGAAACTATACATCTAAAACTAGTATGAAACTTAATTATAGATATGGTGATTGGGGTGCTCAGATTTCAAGTTTAAAAAAGGGAGATTTTTATCAAAGTAGCGAAACGAGATCTGACGGAACAAAGTATGTCATACCCTCCATGAGAACTGTTAATGCTTCAGTCTATTATAATTTTGATATTGGTGAATATGATGCAAGACTCAGATTAGCTGTCAAAAATATTGACGATGAAAGGGCTCCATTAGCTGACAGGTTCTATGGCTTCTTCGCTGATGCACATCAAGACTATGGCAGAAATTATTATCTAGACTTTAGACTAAGAATGTAATTTCTATAAGGTTAAAAAAGGGAGTTATTGCTCCCTTTTTTATTTAGAATAAGAAAATGAACTTTATACTTCAAAACAAAGGCTTTGGGTTTGGGCTATTGATAGCAATAGTTATTCTTGCACTCCCTACTCCTGAAGGCCTTTCTATTGAAGCTCAAAGAACGGCAGCAATATTTTTGCTAATGGGGACGTGGTGGGCTACTGAAGCAGTACCTGTTGCTGTTACAGCTTTAGTTCCTCTGGCAATATTTCCTTTGCTAGGAATTGTTGATATACAAGATGCAGCTGACCCATATGCCAACAAAACTATATATCTTTTTTTTGGTGGTTTTCTAATTGCAACTGCAATACAGAAATGGGACTTACACAAAAGGATAGCCTTATTTGTTCTTGAAAATGCAGGCTCCAATGGAGCTTCGCTAATACTGGGATTCATGCTTACAGCGGCATTGATAAGTATGTGGGTGATGAATACTGCGACTACCATTATGCTGTTACCTATTGGTCTAGCGGTTGTCACGGTCGTAAAAACTA
>SGZM01000011.1 GCA_004214065.1 Gammaproteobacteria bacterium
TAGCTGGAACCTCGATTCCTTTTGCTCCGACTGCTTTAACCACCAAAGGGTAGACAGCAAAGGCATGCTCGGAATAGATTGCACTATCTTCTTTGCTCAAAAAAATTCTTGCAACGAATTCAATGATATCGTTTGAGCCATTACCAATTGTTACTTGTTCATCTTTAACATTAAATTTACGCGCTATGGTTGACTTAAGTCGGGTAGCATTGCCGTCAGGATATCGATGTGTTTCTTTAAGAACTGCCTCTATGGAATCAAATATTCTAGGACTTGGTCCCATAGGATTTTCATTACTAGCTAGCTTAATGGCGTTATTGATCCCTAATTCTCTTTCGAGGTCTTCTATTGGTTTACCTGGTTCATAAGGACTTAGGTCGCTTATTCCTTTGTTAACTAATTCTTTTATATCCATGACTATCCTAAAGACTTGGGGTAAGACCCTAATATTTTTAATTCAATATCTTTACTTATCAAGGTTGAGAGTAAGCTTTTTATCTTGTCGTCTTCGATGTGGCCTTCAAAGTCTATAAAGAACGAATATTGCCATTTATTAGTTTTGGATGGCCTATAAGTGAGATGAGATAAATTAATATCTAATTCATTGAAGGGCTCTAAAAGATTATATAGGGCTCCTTCCTCATTCTTTGTAGTAGCCATAATAGAAGTTTTATCAGAATTAGTCTGACCAGCATCTATTTTTCCTATAGTGATAAACCTTGTTGTGTTACTAGAATAATCTTCAATATTTTTATTTAAAATTTCCAATCCATATTTGGTGGCAGCCAGTTCACCTGCAATGGCAATTACTGAATTATCTTCAGTTACGTTAGACGCCGCCTTTGCATTACTACTTACACTTACCAACTTAACGCCTGGACAATAAGACTCGAGCCACTCTTTGCATTGTCCGAGGGTCTGTTCGTGTGCATGAATCTCAAAACCATCTTTGGGTAATGGTTTATTGTAACCAAGAAGATTATGATGAATCTCCAATTCAATCTCTCCGCAAATTTTCAAATTAAATTCACTTAAACAGTCTAGAGTGGTGTTGACTGATCCTTCGGTGGAATTCTCTATAGGAACAATTCCATAGTCAGAGGATTCATTCTCTACAGATTCAAAGATAGATTTGATTGTATCTTGTGGCAACTTATCGACTGATTTTCCAAATTGGCCTTCAAGCGCTGATTCAGAAAATGTACCTTCCGGACCTAGATAAGATAGAGTAAAAGTTGATTCTGTTGAACGACAGCTAGAAATAATCTCATTAAAGATATTTCTAATTTGGGCTTGCTCTAGTGGACCTTCATTCATCTCGGTCAATCTGTTTAAGATCGAAGACTCTCTAGCAGGCTTATATTTGTTACTATCTTGCTTAGCTTGACCGGCTTGAATAGCTAACTTGGCTCTTTCACTTACAAGCGACAAAATTTGATTATCAATTGAATCAATTGAGTCTCTAATTTTTGTAAGGTCATCTTTTTTAGACATGGCTCACTAAGAATTTTCTTTAGAAAAAATATCCATAAAGTCTACAAGGGCATCTACTCCCTCCTCTGGAAGACCGTTATATATGCTAGCTCTCATCCCTCCTACGGACCTATGACCCTTTAGAGCCAATAATCCTGCTTCTTTAGATTCTTTCAGAAATTTATCATTTAGGTCTTCATTAACCAATAAAAAAGGTACATTCATGATGGATCGATTTTCTTCATTTATATTATTCTCATAAAATTCAGAGCCATCTATATAGCTATATAACTTATCTGCTTTCCTAATATTAATCTTTGCAATTTCTTCAACTCCACCCAAAGATTTCAACCACTTGAATACCTTACCCGCAACATACCAAGCAAAAGTTGGAGGTGTGTTAGACATAGATTCACCTTCGTGAATGAGGGTGTAATTCAAAAGATTCGGGGTAATAGGTTGAGGATTACCAAGTAAATCTTTTTTTATAACAACGAAGCCAAGACCAGAGGGGCCTATATTTTTTTGGGCTCCCCCATAGATCAAAGAAAATTTATTTACATCTAGAGGTTCTGAAAGAATACCCGAAGAGTAATCTGCAACTACGGGTACCTCAGAATGCTCAATAGATCTCAAACATAAACCTCCAATGGTTTCATTAGGGGTGTAATGCACATAGGAAGAGTTTTGAGAAAACTCCCAAGACTCTTGTTTAGGGAAATATCTAAAATCTTCTTCCTCCGAAGTGGCAGCTATATTGACATTGGTATATCTTTGAGCTTCTTTGATAGATCGCTTGGCCCAATGACCACTGTTAACATAGTCAGCGCTTCCGTCCTTGCCAGCCAAATTCAAAGGAACCATGGCATTTTGCATGGTTGCTCCACCATGAGTAAATAAAACCGCATAGTCTTCTGAGATGGATAGAAGGTCCCTAAAATCCTGCTCCGCTTGTTTAGCAATCTGAATGAATTCTGGACTTCTGTGACTTATTTCCATTACTGAAAGACCTAAGCCGTTCCAATCTAGCAACTCTTCTTGAACTTCTTTTAAAACAGACTCTGGCATGGTTGCAGGGCCTGCTCCAAAATTAAACTTTCGTGGCATTATTCATCTCCTATGAACTCTTCACTTATAGGGGCAATACTAATTAGTTTTTCTGAATCCTTCAGTCTAATCACAGTAACTCCTTGAGTATTTCTACCAATAACATTGACTTCTGCAACTCGAGTTCTTACCAGCATACCTTTATCAGAAATTAACATTAGTTCATCGTCATCAGTGACTTGTGCTGCACCAATAAGTTGACCATTCCTTTCTGAAATTTGCATAGCAATAACACCTTTTGCCCCGCGTCTGGTTTTTCTAAAATCTATTGATTTGGATCGTTTACCAAAACCGTTTTCGCTAACTGTAAATATACTCGCCTCCTCTTCAGGAATGATTAAAGATATAACATGCTGCTTTTTATCAAGCTTTATTCCCCTAACCCCTTTAGCGGTTCGCCCCATTGACCTAACTTCGGTTTCTGAAAAATGTGCTGCTTTACCTGCATTAGTGACTAACATAACAAATTTACTTCCATCAGTTATAGTAGTTCCAACCAATTCATCACCATCTTGTAGGGTGATTGCCCTCTTTCCGCCTTTCCTTTGATTTTCAAATTCAGTTAAAGCAGTTTTCTTTACAGTGCCTGCCTTGGTGGCCATGAGTATAAAATGACTATCATCATACTCCTCAACAGGAACCATACTGGTAATCCTCTCTCCTTCACTGAGTTGTATTAGATTAACTAAAGGACGCCCCTTAGCCGATCTTCCTGCAGACGGTATCTCATAGACTTTTAGCCAGTACACTTGCCCTAAATTTGAAAAGCAAAGGAGTGTAGTATGTGTATTTGCAACAAGAAGTTGCTCTACAAAGTCCTCATCTTTAACTGAAGCAGCAGTCTTACCCGTACCCCCTCTTCTTTGTGCTCTATATTCCTCAAGCGGCTGAGTCTTTGCATACCCTTCATGTGAAATTGTTACTACTCTATCTTCCGGCGTGATTAGATCTGCTTCTGTTAAGTCAGCAGCAGAATCTTGTATCTCAGTTCTTCTATCGTCTTTATATTTTTCTTGAACTTCAAGAAGTTCTTCTTTTACAACCTCAATTAACCGCTCAGAATCACCTAAAATTTCCAACAAGAAGGTAATATGATCTATTATTTCTTCATATTCTTTGATTAACTTATCTTGCTCAAGACCTGTAAGTCTTTGAAGTCGCATATCCAAGATAGCTTGTGCTTGTTGTTCTGAAAGTTGATATGTTTTTCCAATTAATCCTACAGACTTATCTGTAATGTCAATTTTGCAAGCATCAGGTCCTGCTTTTTCGAGCATTGCTATAATTTTTCCAGGCTTCCATTTTTTTGCTAATAACTTTTTCTTGGCCTCTGATCCTTCTTTAGATTTTTTAATGAGGTCTATCATCTCATCGATGTTAGCTAGGGCTATTGTTAACCCTTCTAATATATGACCTCTTTCTTTAGCTTTTCTTAGATCAAAAAATGTTCTTCTAGATACAACTTCTTTTCTATGGTTGAAAAATACTGAAAGTATAGTTTTCAAATTTAGTAACTTAGGCTCTCCATCAATTAAAGCAACGTTGTTGATGCCAAAAACAGTTTGCATCTGGGTCTGAGCATAGAGGTTATTGAGAACTACATCAGGTATCTGGCCTGATTTAAGCTCTATGACTACCCTCACACCATCTTTATCAGATTCATCTCTTATATCTCTTATGCCTTCCAATTTCTTATCTCTTGAAAGTTCGGCAATTTTTTCAATCAGCCTTGACTTGACTACCTGATAAGGCATTTCAGTAATGATAATCTTTGCCTTATCTTTCTCTTCATCTTCAAATTCAGTTTTAGCTCTTATCTTGACTCTTCCTCTACCTGTTTCATAAGCACTTACTATGCCTGCTTTTCCATTTATGATTGCTCCAGTAGGAAAATCTGGACCTGGTATATATTCCATTAATTCTTGAACTGTTATGTCAGGGTTATCTATGAAAGCCAGGCAGGCCGACAGAGATTCATTCAAATTATGAGGAGCCATATTTGTAGCCATACCTACCGCTATACCTGCAGAACCATTTACTAGCATATTGGGAATTTTTGTAGGTAATACTTCTGGCATCATTTCTGTGCCATCATAATTTTCTACATAATTTACAGTTTCCTTTTCAAGGTCTGAAAGCAATTCCTGAGAAATCTTAGCCATTCTAACTTCGGTATATCTTTGTGCCGCAGGACCGTCTCCGTCCATAGATCCAAAATTACCTTGACCATCTACTAAGGGGTACCTTAAAGACCACCATTGGGCCATTCTTACAATAGTCTCGTAAGCAGCGCTATCACCATGAGGATGATATTTACCAATCACATCTCCTACTATTCTTGCCGACTTTTTATGAGGTCTACCAAAATCGTTATTCAAAACATACATAGCATAGAGAACTCTTCTGTGAACTGGCTTCAATCCATCTCTGGCATCAGGCAATGCCCTGCCCACAATGACACTCATTGCATAATCAAGATAAGATTGTTTTAGTTCTTTCCCTATATCGACAGGAACTATTTCCTTAGCAGCAATTTCACCCATAATTTATATCCAAAAAATTAATTTAATATCGAAATGAAAGCAAAATCCTTCAAAAAGAAGGTGATTTATTTGATGTGGTATTTGCGGTATCAACTTAAGTCAATTTTAGCATAATTGACCTTAAAAATCGCTTAAAAAAAGGGTGCTAAAGGGTCGAATTAACCTTTAAATTCAGAAACCAAAGTGGATACAGTTTCTTTTGCATCTCCAAACAACATTCTTGTATTAGATTTAAAGAATAATGGGTTTTGTATACCCGCAAATCCAGATGCCATTGAACGTTTTGAGACAAAAACTGTCTTTGCGTTATCGACTTCAATTATCGGCATTCCGTATATGGGACTACCCTCATTGTCTTTAGCATCAGGATTAACAACGTCGTTGGCACCGATAACTATGCAAACATCCACTGTTTCCATAATTGGATTAACGTCTTCTGGTTCTACCAATACATCATAAGAAACATTTGCTTCAGCCAGTAGAACATTCATATGGCCTGGCATTCTTCCAGCAACTGGATGAATAGCGTACTTCACTTCAGCTCCATTCTCTTCCAATAGTTCACCTAATTCTCTTACAGCATGTTGCGCTTGAGCTACAGCCATACCATATCCCGGTACAATCAAGACTGATGAAGCTGCTTCAAGTATGAGGTAAGCATCTTCTGCAGTGATTGGTTTTACCTCACCTTGCTCTTGAGCTGATTCTGCTGTGGTATTGGGGGCTGCTCCAAATCCACTGAACAAGACATTAGCGAGAGATCTGTTCATTGCCTTGCACATGATATTTGTAAGAATTAATCCGCTAGCACCAACCAAGGCGCCGGCAACGATAAGTACATTATTTAGTATCACAAATCCTGCAGCACAAGCTGCCAAACCCGAAAAGCTATTCAGCAGAGCTATTACTACAGGCATATCTGCACCGCCAATAGGTATTACAAATAAAATTCCAAGCATAAAAGCCAAGGCTATAAGTAAAATGAGTGTTTGCTCGGCAGATATATAGCCTTGAATAAAGAGCATGTTTACCCCAACAAGTAAAATTACTAGCAGTAAAAGACCGTTTACAAATTGTTGCCCTCTATATAGGTAAGGCTTTCCAGAAATTACTTCAGATAATTTTCCATAAGCAATAATACTGCCTGTAAAGGTCATGCCTCCTATTAAGACAGTAAAGAAAATAGCCCCTAAAAAGGCTGGATTATCGAAAGTACCTGAGACATATTCAGCCGAACCGACCAAAAGACTAGCAATTCCACCAAAACCATTGAATATGGCTACCATTTCAGGCATGGAAGTCATTTTTACCTTAGTTGCTGCAAAATATCCCACTATACTTCCAGCTATTAAAGCTCCGGCAATATATCTATAGTCAATAATATTTTGATCTAATAATGTTATTAAAACAGCAAGTAACATGCCAGATGAGGAAAGAAAATTTCCATTTCTTGCTGTATCCGGGGATCCCAGCATTTTGAGACCCACAATGAAAAGTATCGAAGAAGCAATATAAGATAAGTTAACTAAAATTGAAGTATCCATAATTATTTCTTTTTAAACATTCCTAGCATTCTATTTGTGACAAGATATCCACCCACTACATTAATTGAAGCAAAAAAGACGGCTGCAGTTCCAAGGGCGATTGTTGTAACCTCAGATGATCCAGAAGATAGAATTGCTCCAACTAGAGTAATGCCTGATATGGCATTAGCTCCGGACATCAATGGAGTGTGCAAAGTTGAGGGCACTTTAGTAATTAGCTCTACACCTAAAAAAATTGATAGAACTAAAATGAATATTAGAAGTATGATCTGACTTTCCATAGTATTAATTTATTTTACTGATTCGTTAACAATACTTCCTTGGTGAGTAATAACACACCCTTTCAGTATCTCGTCTTCTAAATCAAAATTGATAGATTTTTTTTCTGAGTCCCAAAATTCTTCAATCATATTAAAAATATTAGAACCAAAAACTTGAGAGGCATCTTTAGCAACTTCTCCAGGTAAGTTAGACATGCCAATGATAGTAACGCCATTATGAAAGACGTACTCATCATTTTTTGAACCTTCGACATTACCCCCTGTTGAAACTGCCATATCTACTACAACACTGCCTGGTTGCATAGCTTCCACCATATCTTGAGAAATAATCCTTGGCGCAGGTCGTCCAAATACTTGTGCAGTAGTTATGATGACATCAGATTGAGAACAGATTTTTTTCATGCCTTCTTGTTGCATTTTTATTTGATCATCACTGAGTTCTTTAGCATAACCTTGATCGGTTTCTTCCGTCTCTCCTATATCAATTTTTACAAATTTTGCACCCAAAGATCTTACTTGCTCCTCTACAACTGGTCTTGTATCAAAAGCTTCGACTCTTGCTCCTAATCTCTTAGCTGTAGCTATGGCCTGCAATCCTGCCACTCCAACACCTACTATGAAAACCCTGGCAGGAGATATTGTCCCAGCAGCGGTCATCATCATTGGAAAGGATTTTGAAAGTGTTCTTGAAGCTTCAATAACTGCTGCATATCCAGCTAAATTTGCCTGTGAGCTCAATGCATCCATTTTCTGAGCCCTAGTTATCCTTGGTACCAACTCCATGCTTATAGAGCTCACACCAGCAGAAGCCAATTCAGTTACAATTTGTTTTTCATTGAATGGGTCTAGAAAGCTTATATATATTGAATCTTTAGTTAATAATTGAATCTCATCACTGGTAGGCTTATTAATTTTACAGACTACATCAGCGGACTTAAAGCCTCCTGCCCTATCGTGACAGATAGTTGCTCCTGCTGTTGAATATAGGTCATCTGAAACAAAAACTTTATCTCCTAAACCCGACTCCACAGAGACTTGAATCCCCAAATCAACCAACTTCTTAGCTACTTCAGGTAAAATGGTGGCACGTATTTCTTGAGCCTCTTCTTTAGGAAAGAATATTTGCATAATAATTTTGAGTTTGGAAAATTTCGAGAACAGTTTAAAGAAAAAAATTGACTATGAATATAAAAAATTTAGATCATGAAGAAGTAAATAAATTTGATGAACTTGCTGCAAAATGGTGGGATATGGAAGGTGAGTTTAAACCGCTCCATCAGATTAACCCTCTTAGGGTAGGCTTCATTAAAGATAGGTCTATTTTAGAGGGTAAAAAGATTCTAGATGTTGGCTGTGGAGGCGGTATTCTTGCAGAAGCTTTAAGTGAACTTGGAGCAAATGTTACAGGGATAGATGCATCAGAGAATACAATTGGAGTTGCTAAATCACACTCTAAATCAATAAACAGCAACGTAAGGTTTATTCAAAATACAATTGAGGAATTTATAGCTTCTAACCCCGATGAAAAATTTGATGTCATTACCTGCTTGGAAATGCTTGAACATGTGCCCTCCCCGGGTGAGATAATAAAAAACTGTTCTGATATTTTGAAAAAAGATGGAGATATTTTCTTTTCCACCATAAATAGAAATCCTAGATCGTATCTGTTTGCTGTTATCGGGGCTGAGTACATATTAAATCTTCTTCCAAAAGGAACCCATGATTATGAAAAATTTATTAAGCCTTCTGAGCTAGCTAAATGGATTAGAGAAGCAGGTTTAAACTCTGAGGAAACAATTGGATTAAGCTATAACCCAATTACTGATAATTATTGGCTTGGAAAGGATATACAAGTTAATTATATGGTTCATGCAAAAAAGGGAAAGGATTGAAAACATTAGAGCTATTTGCTTTTGACTTAGACGGAACACTTCTAGATACAGCGCCTGATTTTCTTTATGCGGTTAATATTCTAAGAGAGAGATACCAATTTGATGAAGCTGATTACAATCAAGTCAGATCAAGAGTATCCCAGGGTGCAGCAAGTCTTGCCTCTTACGCCCTAGACCTTGAAGGGGAATCAGCTCAAAAGGTTGAATTCCATAGACAAGAATTACTAGATATATATGAAAATTGTTGTCTAACATATACAGAGATTTTCGATGGTATCGAGGAAATTCTTACCAAATTAAATAATAAACAAATTAAATGGGGTATTATCACAAATAAGCCTAGAAGATTTGCTGAGAATATTGTTGAGAACAAATTAGGTAGGTTTAAAGTGCCATTTCTTATATGTCCTGATGATGTGGGAGTGAGAAAACCTGAACCTCAAGGATTAATCCATGCCCTAGAATTAACCAATTCAATTCCTGAAAAAAGTATATATATAGGTGATCATAAAATTGATATCACTGCAGGAGAGAGAGCGAAAATGCAAACTGGTGCTGCTGCATATGGGTACATACCTTTGAATGATAATGTTAAAAACTGGGACTCTGATCACGTCTTCAATGAGCCAAAAGAAATTATTTCTTTGATTGATGATGATTAAGGATTTCCACAAAATGAAACTCCCTTCTAATCTCTTAGAAGGAAAAACAATCTTAATCTCGGGTTCAGGTTCAGGCATAGGAAGACAAATTGCCAAAACCTTTTCTGAGTTCGGAGCGGATCTAATACTATTAAGTAAAAATCTAGAAAAACTTGAAACTCTTTACGATGAGCTAAACCAAAATTACTCCAACAATATAATTATACAACCTCTGGATTTGGAGAAAGCTGAAGAAATAGACTATGAAAAAATTGTTAGAGCTATAGAAGATGAATATCACAAAATCGATGGACTAGTGAACAATGCGGCAATACTGGGAGAAAAGAAACCTCTCGAGCAATATAGTTATTCAAGCTGGAAAAATGTCCTCAAAGTGAATCTTGATGCAAGCTTTCTTTTGACCAAAAACTTAATGCCTCTATTAAAGAAATCAGATAAAAGTTCAATAATCTTTACTTCTTCAGGAGTTGGAAGGAAGGGAAGAGCTTACTGGGGAGCTTACTCAATAAGTAAATTTGCTATAGAGGCAATGACGCAAATCTTGTCTGAAGAGCTCCAAAATACCTCCAATGTTAGAGTCAACTGCATCAATCCAGGAGCAGTTAGGACCAAGATGAGGGAATCTGCTTATCCGGCAGAAAAACCTGAAAAAAATCCATTACCAATTGAAATAATAAAACCTTATTTGTATCTAATAAGCGATATGAGTCTGAAAATTAATGGCCAATCTATTGATGCTCAAGAGCATTAACCTCACTTTTTGAGAGCTCTTTATAAGCGCCTTGCTTTAAATTAGCAGGCAAAAATACATTTCCATATCTAACTCTTTTAAGGCGAGAAATTTCTAACCCTTGACTCTCCCAGAGCCTTCTAACTTCTCTTGTTCGCCCTTCCATAATGACCATAGCAAACCACTGATTGGTATTGCCTTTTCTTCCACCCTGTACGTCAGTAAATTTCGCAAAACCGTCATCAAGCTTTACTCCTTCAATAAGATTATTCAGAATTTCATCAGTAACATTCCCGTGCACTCTTGCTATATATTCTCTTTCAATATTAGATGAAGGATGCATTAATTGATTCGCTAAAGACCCATCGTTTGTAAATAGAATAAGTCCCGAAGTATTAATATCAAGCCTTCCAACAGAGACCCATCGGCCAGATCTTAATTTAGGTAATGAATCAAAAATAGTTTTTTTGTGATCCGGATCATTACGAGAAGATATCTCTCCTACTTTTTTGTTGTACATCAATATTCTTCTTTTTGTGGGATCTTTTTTTGACAGTCTTACAGTTCTGCCTTCTACTTCAAAGATATCCTGTTCTGATACCAGCTGCCCAATTGAGGCTAATTGCCCATTAACCAAAACTTTTTTTTGTCTTATAAGAGATTCTATGCCTCTCCTGGAACCGATACCATGATCAGCCAGGACCTTATGGATCCTTGTTTTCAAGATTTAATTTAAGGTTTGCGTGGTTTCTGGAGAACTATCTGGTTCTTCGATGGGTAGTTCAAGTTCGATTGATTGTAAGTCAGGAAGTTGAGGTAGCTCAGGTAATTCCCTTAGATGTTGTAAGCCAAAATAATCTAAAAATTCCTTTGTAGTCGAGTATAAAGAAGGTCTTCCTGGAACATCCCTTTGGCCTACTATTTTAACCCACCCTCTTTCCATTAATCCTCTCATTAGCTGAGTTCCAACTGTCACGCCTCTAATTTCTTCAATTTCTCCTCTGGTAATAGGTTGTTTATATGCAATTAGAGAAAGAGTTTCTAAAGTTGCTTTAGAAAACTTTTGTGGCTTTTCTTCCCATAGTTTTGCTACGTATTCTGATAAGGATTGCTTGACTTGCAAGCGATAGCCGCTGGCAATTCTTTTTAGCTCGATACCTCTTTCAATACAGCCTTCATCTAATACATTTAAAGCATTTCTTATCTCATCTTTAGATGGTTTAGGGTCTTCGAAGACCTTAGTCATATCATCAATGCTTATTGGTCGTGATGCCGATAAAAGCAATGCCTCAAGAATTTCTTTCAGTTTCCTCTCCATTAATGCACCTCTTCGATTCCTTTAATATGTATTGGACCAAATTCTTCAGACTGCACTATTTCGATAAGTGAGTCTTTCAATAACTCTAATATAGCCAAGAATGTTACCACAACACCAATTCTTCCTTCGTTACTATTAAATAGAGAGGTAAATTCTATGAATGATTCAGTTTTCATTCTTTCTAGTATCTGACTCATTCTTTCTCTAGTTGAAAGTTCTTCGAAATTAATAAGATGAGCCTGAGACTGTTCCGCTCTTCTCATTACTTCAGCAAGAGCAATTGTTAATTCCTCAAGTGGAACATCAATGAGAGGTGCCTCAGTAGTGAACTCTGGTAATTTTGCATTAGCAGCAAATATCTCTCGGTCGAGTCTAGGAATTTTATCAATTCTTTCTGCCGCTTCTTTATATCTTTGATATTCTTGAAGTCGCTTAATAAGCTCAGCTCTAGGATCTTCTTCTTCAGACTGCTCTTCGGGTCTTGGAAGTAACATTCTAGATTTCAATTCTGCCAGATAAGCAGCCATCACTAGGTAATCACCTGCCAATTCAACTTGCATGGCATCCATCAATTCTATGTAAGAAGTATATTGTTGAGTTATTTTAGCTACATTAATGTCTAATATATCCAAATTTTGTTTTTTAATAAGGTACAAAAGAAAATCAAGCGGTCCTGCAAAACTATCAAGCAAAACCTCTAAAGCATTAGGGGGAACGTATAGATCTTCAGGTAGTACTGTGTCTTTACCTTTTACAGTCGCTAAAAACATCTCCTCTTGACGAGGATTAATTGATTTTTCCTCCGTTTTTAGAGGAGATTTGGTTTTGATATCAACCATTTTTCCAATAGATTAGCTATTGGTCCTATATTATAACTATTATAAGTAAAACTTACAGTTATTAACCTTAAACATCTCTTTAAAAGCTCTTTCTTTACTACTTCATCATGCAGAAAAAAATATTAATTAAAAAGGTCTATGTGAGTTACTGAGAATATCTATTTGTTATGGGGTATCTTCTATCTTTTCCAAAACCCCTAGAAGTAATCTTGACCCCTAAAGGGGCTTGTCTTCTCTTATATTCGCTTATGTCTATCAATCTAATAACCCTTTTGACGATAGATTCGTCAAAACCTTCTGAGACGATTTCTGTTTTACTTTTATCTTGCTCTACATAAAGTTCAATAATCTTATCTAGAACATCGTAGTCAGGCAGACTATCACTATCCTGTTGGTTTGGGGCCAACTCAGCAGAGGGAGGTCTTTCAATAATTCTTTCAGGTATAACTTCGGAAAGAGTATTTCTATATTTTGAAAGCTCATATACCAAAATTTTAGGTACGTCCTTAAGCACTCCAAAACCACCTGCTGTATCTCCATACAAAGTAGAATACCCAACAGCCGTTTCGCTTTTATTTCCTGTAGTAAGGACTAATCTTCCTGATTTATTAGATAGAGCCATTAAGATAACTCCACGACATCTTGACTGGAGATTTTCTTCAGTAATATCAGGATCTTGTCCTTTAAATTCTTCAGAAAGTTCTTTATAGAAAGACTCATAAATATCGCCTATAGGGATTACAGAGTGCTTTATGCCTAGGTTATTTGCTAACTCTTGTGCATCTTCAACACTCATGTCTGAAGTAAATTTAAAAGGCATCATGAAAGTTCTTACTTTTTCAGCACCTAGTGCATCTGCAGCTATTGCTGCAGTTAAAGCAGAATCTATTCCTCCAGAAGAACCAATGAGTGCACCAGGAAAATTATTCTTTAGTATGTAATCTTTAGCCCCCAAAACTAAAGCCTGATATACATCAGCCAAATAATCTTCTTCTGGAATATCTTCATGGTTTATGGCTTTTAGATTTGAACCATCCTCACATATAAATTCAGCTATTTTTTGATCTGTCTCAAACTTTGCAAGTTGCATTACCTGAGTTCCTAACTCACTCATAACCATAGAGGTTCCATCAAACACAAGCTCGTCTTGTCCTCCTACTTGATTGGCATAAACAATTGGTAAGGAATATTTTGAAGCCTGGTTTGAGATTAGCTTTTTCCTTTCATTTATTTTTTCTAAATGAAAAGGAGAAGCATTAAGATTTAATATTAGATTCGCCTTACTTTCATGAGCTTGGTTTATTACTTTTTCGTGCCATATATCTTCACAAACTGAAAGAGCAATTCTCAGCCCGTTTACTTCAAAAATACCTGCACTATTGCCAGGATGAAAATATCTTTTTTCATCAAAAACTTCGTAGTTTGGTAATTCTTGTTTTTTGTATTCTGTAATTATTGAATTATTTCTTAAGACACCGGCGCAATTAAAAATTGAATTGCCTTCTTTTTTGGGGTAACCAATGACAATAAAACTTTCGGGTTTCTCATGACTTAATTCATGCACTGCATCATAAGCCTGGTTAAGCAGATCGTCTCTTAAGATGAGGTCTTCAGGCGGATAGCCTGTAATAAACATCTCGGTAAATAGGAAAATATCAGGTGAATTTTTTATTGATAACTTCTTGATAGCAACTTTTGCTAACTCTAAATTTCCTTTTATGTCGCCGACTACGGGATTCTCTTGAATTATGCCTATGGAAATTTTTTTTGAAGCCATCTTTGCGACTTTTAGATAAGTTTAATAATTATTGTTATGAGAAAAAGTCTCTATTAGTAAGCTATATTAACACTTTCATGCTTTAATCTAGTGACAATATATGTAGAATGCATATCCGATTAAATTTTAACCATGCAAAAAACTAGTGATTTAAGAATATCAGGAAGGCAGGAAGTAATTTCTGCAAGCTCTCTATTATCTGAGCAACCCATATCAGATATATCTTCTGAAACAGTCTTTTCTGCAAGAAGAGAATTCTCTGAAATACTCAATAAAAAAGATAATAGGCTTGCTGTAGTTGTTGGTCCTTGCTCCATACATGATACCGAAGCGGCTATGGAATATGCGAATCTATTACTAGAAGAAAAGAACAACTTAAAAGAAGAACTCTTGATTATCATGAGAGTATATTTTGAAAAACCAAGGACTACAATTGGTTGGAAGGGCCTCATAAACGATCCGGATCTAGATAATTCCTTTGATATTGACAAAGGATTATCAGTATCCAGGCAATTATTAAGAAACATAAATGACTTAGGCATGCCTGCAGGAACAGAATTTTTAGATGTTATCACCCCACAATATATTGCAGACTTAATTTCATGGGGTGCTATAGGAGCAAGAACTACGGAAAGTCAGGTACATAGAGAATTAGCCTCGGGTTCATCCTGCCCTATAGGGTTTAAAAATGCCACAAATGGTGGGATTAAAGTAGCTGCCGATGCTATAGGCTCGGCCTTACATCCTCACAAATTCTTATCAGTTACGAAAGATGGTAGAGCTGCCATTTTTTCGTCATCAGGAAATAAAGACTGTCATGTTATTCTACGAGGAGGCAAAGAACCCAACTATAAAAAAGAATTTATAGAGGAAACTTCTCAAATACTTAAGTCTAATAATCTGGAAGAATCAATAATGGTTGACATGAGTCACGGGAACAGCAGTAAACAGCA
The DNA here is from genome assembly GCA_004214065.1 of Gammaproteobacteria bacterium. Lineage (GTDB taxonomy): Bacteria > Pseudomonadota > Gammaproteobacteria > Magnimaribacterales > Magnimaribacteraceae > Magnimaribacter. Next base: position 15,120 of record SGZM01000011.1, read on the forward strand.
TAAAAAACAAATAGATGTTTGTACCGATATTGCCACTCAAATTCAAGCCGGAGAGAAAAGAATTACTGGAGTCATGATAGAAAGTAACCTTGAAGAAGGTAATCAAAAGGCTGACGATCTTTCTAATCTTACTTATGGAAAGAGCATTACTGATGCATGTATTAACTGGTCAGATACTAAAGACTGTCTCTACAGACTGGCTGAATCAGTAAGATTAAGAAATAACTAACCTAATTTCCTTGTTTAGTGCTAGATCATAAATTACTCTAGCTGCTGTTATATATGACCGATTCAAAGATATCTTTTTCTAAGGAAATAGCAAATACCATAGGCCTGGAGGAGGCAATACTGCTTGAGTATTTAAAACAACAAAAGATATTACTTAATCAAGTTTCTATAGAGCAAATTAATTCTGATAATGAATTTTGGTCAGATGATAAGATTAGGAATATTTTATCCAAGTTAGTTAAAACAGGCCTGGTTATTGAGTCAAATTATGAAGGTAGTACTCACTTTTCTTCCAAGAACCCTAGTCAAGATCCTAGAGCTAAGACAGAGAATAAATGGGCTCCGGATAAAGAAGTCTTGGATCAGATTCATGAATATGGTATTCCTGAAGACTTTGCAGCTCTCCAAATAGATGACTTTAAAAAGTTAAACCAAGAACGAAATGAACAATCAACAAACTGGGGAGTAAAATTTTTAAGATTCGTTATTAAAAAATGGCGTTATAAAGAAGTTGAAGACAATAAGAGGAAAAAAACAAAACCAATAGATAAAAATTGGACTCCTGATATTGATGCCAAAGAAATACTTATCAAGTCAGGAATCAATGAGGAGTTCATAGAAAAAGAAATTCCTGAATTTGTTCTATATTGGACTGAACGTAAGGAAGAATCTGATATATGGAATAGTAAATTCATAGCTCATATAAGAAGACAATGGGGTCGTTTTAAGAATATAAAAGAGAATGATGATTTGCCATCCAAAATGACCTCTCAGTGGTCACCAAATGAAGATTTTTTTGATATTCTCGAACTAACTGATATACCAAAAGCATTTGCTGAAAATTCCAAACCTGAATTTATTATGTATTGGAAAGAGACAGGTCAATCCTTAACATCCTGGAATAGTAAATTTCTTCAGCATGTTAAATACCTTTGGGAAAAATCTAATAAAGGTCAGACTCCTCAGGCATCGGCACAAATAGATAAAAGAATTGAGTCTAGTTGGAAAATACAAGATCCAGATATTCAACATGCTCCTAAAAAACTAGATAACGAAACTGTCCAAGAAAATTTAAGAAAACTTAAAGAAAAGCACCAAATCTAGTTTTGTATTAAGTATTTTAGTGTTATAGTAATGTATAACACCTAAATTTACTTATGAAAATCAAACAAACATATAAAACTGCAACTATTCTCGCTTCTTTTTTGGTTATTTGGATGGTATCAGGAACACTTGTTGAAGAACAAACTTTCGAAAGAAGTGAAACCTCTTTGGATACCTTATCTTCTGTAACTATATTAAATAGTAAAGCCAGCGATAAATCTCAAATACTAAAGTCCAGCGGATTCACTGAAGCTGATAAATTTGTTCAAGTAAGAGCAGAGGTTAGTGGCAGAGTAATCTCTAGACCTGTACAACAGGGCGACTTCGTTAATGAGGGTGATTTAATATGTCAGTTGTATATTGCTGGAAGAGAAGCTTATCCGAAAATCGTAGCTCCGTTTTCAGGCTATCTAGAAAGCTTAAAAGTGGATGAAGGTGATTTTCTTAATGTTGGATCTGTTTGTGCTTCATTAATTGATCCCGATCCAATGCTATTAGTAGCGGATGTTGCTGAAAAAGATATTGCACAGATTCAACTAGGGTCAGAAGCAACTGCCAAGCTAATATCTGGAAGATTGATTTCAGGTAAAGTTGCTTTTATAGCCTCATCTGCAGATAAAAATACAAGAACATTTAGGGTTGAAATTAGCGTTGATAACAAAGACAGAACTATAAGAGATGGCGTTTCGGCAGAAATTTATATCAAAGGTAAAAAAGAGCCTGCCCATAAAATATCCCCTGCTATCCTTTCTCTAAATGATCAAGGTAAATTAGGCGTTAGAACCGTTACTAATGAAAATAAGGTTGAATTCAAAGAAATTAAAATTCTAGAAGATACAAGCACTGGCATGTGGGTTTCTGGTTTAGATAATGTAGCTCGAATAATTACTTTGGGTCAAGAATATGTATTCCAAGGTCAAACAGTTAACGTAAAAGAAACCTTCTCTCCTGATGCATGAAAGATTTTATTACAGGAGCTATAAAAAAAAGTAGAACTTCGCTAAGCATTCTTGTCCTATTAGCTCTTTCTGGAGTATTTGCACTAAATTATCTTCCTAAGGCCACAGAACCTCAAGTTAGTTTTCCTGGTGCCTATATAGGTGTTGGCTTTGAAGGTGTCTCTCCTGAAGATTCTGAAAGACTTCTAGCGAAGCCGCTAGAAGATGCATTACGAACAATATCTGGAGTCATAGATATTAGATCGACGGCTTCTACAGGTTATGCAGCTGTAGTTGTAGAATTTGACCAAGATGTCGATATAGATGAGGCTCTATACGACGTAAGAGTAAAGGTTGATGAAGCTAGAGCAGAATTACCACTAGATGCAAGAGAACCTACCATTAGGGAATTTACCTCCACTGATGATCCTGTATTGACTGTCAGTGTTGCCAGTGCAGTATTACCTCAAAGAGTATTAGTAAATTTAACTCAGGAATTAAAAGATGTCATTGAAACTCACCCCAACGTTCTTGAAGCAGAACTAAATGGCGTTCCCGAAGACTTAATAGAAGCTATAGTTGATAAAAGCAAACTGGAATCATATGGAATATCTATGAATCAGTTATTTCAAGCTGTATCAAATAACAATAGAGTAATACCTGCAGGTTTTCAAGATACTGGATCAGGTAGATTTGCAGTCAATGTACCCAGTGTATTCTCTAGTCTAGAAGATATCGAAACCCTTCCTATTAAAGTTTCAGGCAATTCTGTGGTGACTCTCAAAGATGTCGCTGATGTAAGCCTAACTTTTAAAGATAGAGGGGGTTACTCAAGAATCAATGGACAGCAATCTTTATCCGTAGATGTTAAGAAGCGAATAGGGACTAACATCATCGATACTGTAACGGATATTAGAGAGATGGTTGAGGAAGAAATTGAAAGTTTTCCAGAAGGTGTAGACGTAAATTTCGTGCGTGATGATTCTGAATTTGCTCTCCAAATGATCTCCGAATTACAAGGCAATGTTCTAACTTCCATTGCACTTGTCATGATTGTTGTTTTAGCTGCTTTAGGTTTTAGAACATCAATGCTAGTTGGAATGGCAATCCCTTTTTCCTACTTATTTGCCCTTTTAGTACTTCTTGTACTAGGTAAAGAATTCAATTTTATGGTTATGTTTGGAATGTTAATTTCTATGGGCATGACAATCGATGGCTCTATAGTGGTAACAGAATATGCAGATCGTAAATTGGCTGAAGGAATGAACCGAGTTGAGGCTTATACTGCTGCTGCAACACGAATGTTCTGGCCTGTTCTCTCCTCTACCACCACTACATTGATTGCTTTCACGCCTTTGATGTTCATGCCTGGATTTGGAGCTTTTATTAGAGATATGCCTATTACCGTCTTCTGCGTTCTAGTAGGATCCCTGCTCTATTCACTTGTATTTGCTCCTATTCTAGGTGCGATGTTTGGTGGATTAGCGAAACAATCTGAAGAAGAGGTCAATAATACAAGATTACTTGAATCTTCTGATCCGCTCAGCTTAACTGGAGCTTCAGGTGTTTATGCCAGAAAAATTAATCATTTTTTAGATACTCCAGGCCAAATTATTTCCATAATTCTCGCTGCCATCATTCTTTGCATAGGACTATGGGCACAACACGGCAAAGGAATAGTTTATTTTCCGCAGGTTGCTCCACAATTTGCAGACGTTGATATCCTGGCAAGAGGTAACCTTGCTGTTGATGAAATAAGAGATATAGCAATTGAGGCTGAACAAAAAATAATTGATGTAAAAGAAATAGAAAATTTGTCTGTTTGGTCAAACTCTGGTGGAAATAGAGGATTGGGCCGTGGTTCAGGATCTCCTGACAGGGTTGGCGGAATGTTTATTGATTTCTATGCTGAAGATGAGGCTGTTTCTGATCTGAATGGCTTTGAAATTATGGATGTCCTTAGAGAAAGATTGGAAGACACTTCAGGATATTTAGTTCAAGTTGAAGCGGAACAAGGTGGTCCTCCTATAGGAAAAGCACTTCAATTAAATGTGAGTGGCGATAATGAACAAGCTCTTGTTGCAGCTATAAGAAAAATAAGAAGATACGTCGAAAACATTGGTAGCTTTATAGATATAGAAGATACCACTGTAACCAGAGGCATAGAGTGGGAATTAGAAATAAATAGGACTAAAGCTGCTCAATACGGTGCTGGATTAAGTGATGTCGGTGCTTCTGTCCAAATGGTAACTAACGGCATCAAGGTAGGTGAATACAGGCCTTTGAATCTCGATAGAGAAGTAGATATAAGAGTTAGGTTTCCAAAGTCAGAAAGAAATATAGATCAACTGAGTAATTTAAATGTGCAGACTGCGAAGGGTTTAGTTCCTGTAAGTAGTTTTGTAGAAACAAATATCCAACCTGCAACTAAAAGTATAAGCAGGAAAGGTGGAAAAAGAGTTCATAGCTTATCTGCACGTACAGTGGAAGGTGCTATAGACTCTGTTGAAATAAAGAAAGTTAAAGATTGGCTCGCAACAGAAGATTTAGGCAAAGGTGTTACGATTGGGTACGACGGGTTTGATAAATATAATAAAGAAGCTGCCGATTATCTAGTTCTTGGCTTCATAGCAATGCTCTTTGTAATGCTGATCGTCCTGGTTGCACAATTTAATAGCTTCTATCAAGCTAATATTGTTCTCTCTGCCATCCTCTTATCTTTCGGAGGGGTATTCATATCTCTCTTAATTCTTGACAGGTCCTTCAGTACATTACAAACCGGTATAAGCTGTGTTGCTTTGGCAGGAATTGTAGTTAATAACAATATAGTTTTAATTGATACCTTTAATCTGCTCAAAAGAAATAATCCTGGCTCCACAACCAAGTCTTTAGCTTTGCGTAGTGCCATATTGAGATTGAGGCCAGTATTTTTAACTTCTTTTACTACTATTGCGGGCCTTCTTCCAATTGCACTAGGCTATAGCATAGATCTTATCGATAGAACTGTTAAATCAGGATCTTACATAACAAGTTTTTGGGAGCAGATGGCTGCATCTCTTGTAGTAGGATTAACGGTTGCAACTATCTTGACTCTAGTTGTAACACCCTGTGCTCTAGCTTTTTCAGACACGATTAGATCATTTCCTTCAAAGGTCATAAATATCTTATTAAAACCTTTTCAAGCTTTAAATATCTTAAAAAAAGCCAACTAAGCATTTAAGAAAATCTTAAGAACTGGCTATTGTGCGCTATCATATTAGCTTAAATGGACTTATTAACTCATGCTTATATTAAGGAATATCAATGGCTAAAAAAATAATTCTTACTGTACTTTCTTTATCTTTGTTTTCAGGAGCTATGCTTTCCGAAGAAATTGAAGAAGTAATTATTCTTGAAGAAAAACTATCAAGTTTAAAGGGTTGGTCAAACAACCAATCCTTATCATCAATTAACGAAAAAGAACTAGAAGATTTAGATGCCCAGCACCCAAAACAGATCTTCAGAAGATCTCCTGGAGTCTGGATAAGCAGAGGTTCAGGTCAAGAACATTTAACAGCAATCCGTTCTCCCGTTTTAGCAGGACCGGGGGCATGCGGATCGTTTCTTGTTCTTGAAGATGGCCTTGCAGTTAGACCAACGGGATTTTGTAATGTAAATGGGTTATTTGAAACCTTTTACGAGATGGCTACAAAAGTAGAGACTATAACTGGACCAGCGAGTGCAAGATATGGAGCCAATGCCATGCATGGTGTAATAAATATCTTATCGAAACCAATATCTTCCGAAAATAAAATTTATACAAATATCGGACCAAATGACTATAGGAACTTTAAAATCAGAGTTGGTAATCAGAAAAACTTAAGCTTTGATGGCTTCTTTGCAAACAATGATGGTTTTAGGAATCAGTCAGGATATGACCAACAAAAAATTAGAGTTCAGTCTAACTTTCTTATCTCCTCTTGGTCTGCAACTTTAAAAGCAACTCTAACAAACCTTAATCAAGAAACAGCAGGATATATTAATGGTCTTGATTCATATAAAGATGAAGATTTTAGTAAAAGAAATTTTAATCCTGAGGCGTACCGTGATGCTAACTCCCAAAGAATATCTTTAAGATTTACTCGAGAAAATAATAATACCGTTGATGCAATAACAGCTTATATCAGAAACAACGATATGAAGTTCTTCCAGCATTTTCTTCCAGGAACACCATTGGAAGAGAATAATCACACCAGTGTAGGTGCAGTCTTTCAAAGAATATCGGATTATGAAGCTTTTAGTTTTGTTAGAGGCTTTCAATTTGATTTAGCTAAGGCTGAATTAACAGAAACACAAAAAGATGCTTTGACCACTAGCTCTGCCTTCAATAATGCTACAAGACCTCAAGGTAAACACTATGACTATCAAGTTGATTCATTTGTTTATGCAGTTTTTGCAGGAATAGAAGACTTTTACATTAATGATCATTTAAATTTATTTGCTGATGCCCGAGCTGAATTTATTGAATATGATTATTCAAATAACATGATTAGCGGTAATACTAGAGAAGATGGAACTAATTGTGGATTCGGTGGGTGCTATTACAACAGACCTGCCGATAGGACAGACAATTTCAATGAAATCAGTGCCAGAATAGGACTTGTTACTAACTTTGAAGAAATAAATTATTTTGCACAAATCAGTCTCGGTTTTAGACCTCCACAAATTAACGAAGCTTATAGACTGCAGAAAAAACAAAATGTAACTGATTTAAACTCTGAAACTTTAACTATGTTAGAGCTTGGAAGTAGATATGAATGGGATTCAATTATGGGTTCTATAAGTCTTTATAAGAGCAAAAAGAAAAACTCGATATTTAGAGATGCAGAAAATTTCATAGTTGATAATGGGAAAACTAATCATAAAGGAATTGAATTAAGTTTAAATTGGATTGCCAATGCCAATAACACCTTTAGCACAAACATCACTTATGGAGATCATAAGTACGACTTTGAAACAGACACTTCTATGAGAGAAAAAATTAGAATTGGTAACCAAATTGATACAGCACCAAAACTTATGGCTAATCTGTTATGGGACCTGAACTTAAATAACAATTCATCTCTTGTATTTGAAGTAGAACATATGAGTTCTTACTACACCGATGCAGCAAATCTTCACAAGTATGAAGGACACACACTTTACCATGCTAGATATAGTCAAAAATTGTCCGAATCTCTAAAAACGTATCTCAGGATTGATAATATCTCTGACAAGGCTTACGCAGAAAGAGCTGACTTTAATGCCTTTGGAGGTGATAGGTATTTTCCTGGTTTACCTAGGGAAATTTATATTGGATTAGAATATACTTTCTAGATAAGTACCAATGAATAAAAAAGTAGAAATAAATTTTGAGAAAGCCCTGGAAGAGCTTGAATCTATAGTCGAAGATTTAGAATCTGGAGACTTAAGCTTAGAAAATTCTCTAAAGTCTTTTGAAAAGGGAATAAAATTGGCAAGACAGTGCCAAGAAAAACTCTCTCAAGCAGAACTACAGGTTCAGAAATTAATCGAAGAAGATGGAGAACTTAAAACTACTCCATTGAAAGATGTCTGAATTTGAAAAAATATTAGGTTCCTATCAAATAAGAATTAACCATAAACTTGAAGGGCTACTTCCTTCTGATGATTCGATTCTAGCTAATGCGATGCGATACTCTGTACTTAATGGAGGTAAAAGGCTAAGGCCAATACTTGTATACTTAGTTAGTGAATTGGGAAGTGCAGAGGGAGATTCGCTAGATATATTAGCTGGATCAATTGAACTAATTCATTGTTACTCTCTAATTCATGATGATTTACCTTCCATGGATAACGATGATCTAAGAAGAGGTATTCCAACTACACACAAAGAATATAATGAAGCCACAGCAATACTAGCAGGAGATGCACTCCAACCTTTGGCATTTGAATTATTATCTAGAATAAATACGTCAGACAAAAACAAAATAGCCATCATTGAAAGTCTAGCGAAAGCGTGTGGATACAAAGGTATGGTAGGTGGTCAAATAAAAGACATACATTCTCAAGACATAAATACAGTTCAAGCATTAGATTTAATGCATTCTCAAAAAACCGGTAAATTAATTGAAACCTCTCTGGAAACGTCTGGTATTTTATGTGGATTGGATATTTTAGAAATTAAAGCATTAAAAGAATATGGATCGAAAATAGGTCTAGCGTTTCAAATTCAAGATGACATCATAGATATTGAATCCCCCTCCTCGGTGAGCGGAAAAGATCAGGGTTCGGATCTTGATCAAGATAAAGTTACTTACCCTTCTATTGTAGGTTTGCAAGAATCAAAAATTAAAGCACAAGAATTAGCCTCAGAGGCTAAAGAAATACTTCAACTATTAGTTAAAAATACTGATAATCTGTGCCAATTAGCAGACTACATTGTTTCAAGAAAGACTTAAATCGTGAAAATCTTTGAATCCATACCTACCGAAGAGCCTTCTTCAGAGCTTTTAAAAAATATAAATTCTCCTAAAGACCTTAGGAAGCTCAGTCAGTCACAGATATCTCAACTAGCTGATGAACTAAGAGAGTTTCTGCTTTATACAGTAGGAAAAACAGGCGGTCATTTTGGTGCGGGACTAGGTGTTGTTGAACTAACCCTAGCCTTACATTACAAGTTTGAAACTCCTGAAGACAGGATAGTTTGGGATGTAGGACATCAAACATATCCGCATAAGATATTAACTGGCAGGAAAGATGAAATGGAAAGTATGAGACAGAATAATGGTCTTGCACCCTTTCCAGTGAGATCAGAAAGTGAATATGATACTTTTGGTGTGGGCCATTCCAGTACCTCCATAAGTGCAGCACTTGGAATGATAACAGCTGCTGAAAAGAAGAATGAAAATAGACATGTAACTGCTGTAATCGGTGACGGAGCAATGACTGCAGGTATGGCATACGAAGCTCTTGCACATGCAGGCTCTATAGATAAAAACCTATTAGTGATCTTAAATGATAATCAAATGTCTATTTCTGAAAATATAGGAGGTCTAAGAAATTATCTTGCACGTATCTGGGCAAGCAAAACATACAATCGAATCAGAGAAAGCGGCAAAAATGTCTTAACTTACGTCCCCGGTGCTAAAGAATTTGCTAGAAAAGCTGAAATCCATGCAAAAGGCATGGTTGCACCAGGATCGCTATTTGAGGAATTAGGATTTGAGTACTTTGGACCAGTTGATGGCCATGATTCAAATAATCTAATCAATATATTGGATGATTTAAAACATATTAATGGGCCAAAGTTTCTTCATGTAATCACTACCAAAGGCAAAGGTTTTGCTCCTGCTGAAGATGATCCGGTAGGATTTCATGCAATAAACAAAATCAAACAAGAGGACCTGCCTAGCCATGACACCACAAAGCCCAAAAGTCCCTCCTATTCACAAATATTTGGTGAGTGGTTATCTTTTAAAGCTCAAAATGATCCAAAGCTTGTAGCCATTACTCCTGCTATGGGCGAAGGTTCAGGAATGATAGAGTTTTCTAAAAAATTTCCTGATCAATACTATGACGTAGCTATAGCAGAACAACATAGCGTAAGTTTTGCTGCCGGATTGGCTTGTGAAGGTATGAAGCCTGTAGTTGCAATATATAGTACTTTCTTGCAGAGAGCTTATGATCAATTAATACATGATGTTGCTTTACAGGATCTAGATATACTGTTTGCTTTGGATAGAGCTGGTCTAGTAGGTTTAGATGGAGCAACACATCAAGGTGCCTTCGATTTATCTTATATCAGATGTATTCCTAATATGGTTATTATGGCTCCTTCAGATGAGTCATTAGCTTGGAAAATGTTTAATACTGGTTATAACCATCCAGGTCCCGTTGCCGTCAGATATCCAAGAGGGAATGGTATGGGGATTGCCTACTTAAAAAATGAGGAGACTATAGAAATTGGAAAAAGCTTAACTGTTTTCAATTCAGAAGAGAAAGAGGTCATTATTCTTTCTTTTGGCAGCCTGCTTGAATCTGCTTTGGAAGTTGGTAAAAAAATTAATGCCAGAGTTGTCGATATGCGCTTTATAAAGCCGATAGATGAAAATCTCTTAGAAGAAATTAGTGATACTTATAAATTGATAGTAACCCTAGAAGATAATGTTATTGCTGGAGGAGCAGGATCGGCCGTAAATGAGCAGCTTCTTAAATTGAACTCTGGTTCAAAAATACTTAATTTAGGTCTTCCTGATGAGTTTATAGAGCATGGAGACCAAGAACAGCAAAAAATTCTCAATGGACTGGATGGCAATGGGGTGGAGAAATCTATTCTAGAAAAACTTAAGTCAATCTGACTCACTTAACATGTGACCCATATATTCTGCTTTTATCTTAAGGTAATCTTCATTATGTTTATTAGGCTCAATCTCAATTGAAACCCTTTCTGTAACTTCGATACCAACCTCTTCCAAGCCTTTTATTTTTGCTGGATTATTAGTCATTAATCGAACAGAAGAGATTCCAATCGAAGCTAATATCTCTTTACAATAAGAATAGTCTCTTTCATCGGCAGCAAAACCTAATGCCTCATTCGCCTCAATTGTGTTTAAACCTTTATCTTGCAATTCATATGCTCTTATTTTATTTACAAGTCCTATGCCTCTTCCTTCCTGGGCCATATAAATGATCATCCCACAACCTTCTCTAGCAATAGCCTCCATAGCTTTAGCAAGTTGAGATCCACAATCACATTTAAGACTGTAAAGGGCATCTCCGGTTAAGCATTGAGAGTGGATTCTAAGAAGCGAATTTTCGTTTAACTCTCCTAGGTATAAAAGCAAGTGCTCCTCTCCTAGCGTTTCATCTTCATAAGCAATAACAGAAAAGTCTCCCCAGTGAGTTGGTAATTTTGCTTTAGCTATTTTTTGTATCGTCATGATTTAAAGGAGCGTATTCTATAGTAGAAATTAGATATCTACTGAAAAAAAGTTGATAAAAATATAACCAAAATGGCAGAATAAATTCCTGCAATCACATCATCCATCATCACATTAAAAGCTCCATGTTTTTTATCAAAAAACTTTATGCCTATTGGTTTCCATATATCAAACAAGCGAAATAAAAAGAAAGACACAAAAAGCCATTGAAAAGAATTTTCTAGGAATGGTAAAGGCAAACAAGCTATCCACATTCCAACAAACTCATCCCAAACATAACTGCCAGGATCATTTTCCTCTTCAACTGTTCTGGGGTAAATATATAGTCCTAATAGAAAAGAGATCACTATAAATAAGAGAAAGAAAAAACTATCTATCCAAGTAACTAATAAGCCTGAAAGTAGAAAGTAATAAATTGCTAATGCAAGAATACTTCCGGCTGTACCTGGTGCAACCGGAGATAACCCGGAGCCAAATCCTAAAGATAGCCATGAAAGAGGATTTCTAAGATTCATTTTAAAAATGCTTATACCCTGAATTTAATTTGATTCTTGTATGTGATTCACCATATAGAACTAATTCTTTAGAAGACGTTGTTTTTCCTATAAGGGTAATTGGAATATCTAATTTTTTAGAAATATTCATTATCTGTTCATGCTTATCTTTATCTGCAGTAAAACATAATTCGTAATCATCACCAGAATTTATAAGTTCTAAAGACTTTTCTGTAATTGATGTTGGAATCTTATCAAGAAAAATTTCTGCGCCTATATCGCTGGCCTTACAAATTAGATTAACGTCTTGGAGCAAGCCATCAGAAATATCAATTGCGGCACTTGCAATATTGGCCAGCTCTAATCCCAGATCTATCTTTGCTTTAGGCCTAAGATAAGCAAGACTATTAGAAGTTAAAGCTTCGGCTTCTTGCAATTCATTTAAGCCAAGGTAAGCTTTACCAATAATTCCGCTTACAAATATCAATTGATCTACTTTGGCATTAGATCTCAAAATTGCCTTTCCAGAGTCTACTTCTCCCATCACTTGAACCGTAATAGACAGATTACCTTTTGTAGTATCACCTCCAATGAGTGGGATCCTATATTCTTCAGAGAATGTATGAAGCCCTTGAGCGTAACCTTTCAGCCAATTTTCATCTACTTCCGGGATAGTTAAGGCTATGGAATACCATTTTGGCCTAGCTCCGCAAGCAGCCAAATCACTCAAAGCTACAGCACAAGACCTATAAGCAATGTCTTCAGAAGACATAGTATCTGAAAAATGGACTCCTTCTATTGAAGTGTCTAAGGAATTTATTTGCTGAGTGTTATTGGCTGGCGATATAACGGAGGCGTCATCACCTATTGAGTTATCTACATTGTGCTCGGCCAAATAGGCCGAGCCAATGTTAGAGAAATATTTTTGAATTAATAAATATTCGTCCAAGGCTTTATCCTTAGACAATTCTTTATTACTCAGGGATGGACTCGAATAATCCAGTAGCTCCCATTCCGCCACCGACGCACATAGTAACGATTCCATACTTGCCGCCAGTTCTTCTTAACTCTCTGGTTAAATGTCCTACCTGTCTTGAACCAGTCATACCAAAAGGGTGACCGATAGCTATTGAACCGCCATTAACATTCAATTTTTCTGTTGGCAGGTTAAGTTGATCTCTTATGTAAACTACTTGAGAAGCAAAAGCCTCATTGAGTTCCCATAAATCAATATCGTCTACAGTAAGACCAGCTGATTCTAAAAGTTTTGGTATAGAATATATCGGACCAATTCCCATTTCATCAGGCTGACAACCTACAGTTGTAAAACCTCTAAAGTAAGCTAAAGGTTTAAGTCCTAGCTCGTTAGCTTTTTCTTCACTCATGATAAGAGTAACTGACGCTCCATCAGATAACTGAGAAGAATTTCCAGCAGTAACAGAACCGCTCTCAGGATTGAAAACAGGATTAAGGCTTGAAAGGCCATCAAGAGTAGTTTCTGGTCTGTTGCAATCATCTCTATCAACAGTAACATCAACTTCTTTTTCTGCACCAGTTTCTTTATTCTTTAGAATCATTTTAGTATCCATTGGAATGATCTCATCGTCATAAATACCGGCATCTTGTGCTGCGGCACATCTTTGTTGGCTAGATAATGCATACTCGTCTTGAGCTTCTCTAGAAACATTGTATCTATCAGCAACAGCTTCAGCAGTTGTTCCCATCGCATGGTAAATACCCGGAACTTCTTCAGCCAGCTTTTCGTTTACATACATATGCATATTACCCTTGCCTTGAGTAGTGCTTATAGACTCTACTCCACCAGCTATTATGCAATCATAGAAACCGCTTTGAATTTGAGTTGCCGCCATAGCTATTGAATTTAAACCTGAAGAGCAATAACGATTTATAGTTACTCCACCAGTTTCAATAGGAAGGTTTGAAAGTACAGCAACGTTTCTAGCTATATTGTGACCTTGCGCTCCTTCTGGGCTACCACAACCTAAAATGATGTCTTCAACCATAGAAGCTTCAACCTTAGGATTCCTTTCTAAAAGTGCATTTACAATATGAGCTGTCATATTGTCTGCACGAGTGTTGTTGAACCCACCACGAAAAGATTTCGCTAGTCCGGTTCTTACACTATCAACAATTACTGCATTACGCATATATTCTCCTTTTTATAAAATCGGGCGTCAGATGTTAGGTTACTGAAACCCAATAAGCAAGTTAAATTAAAGCCACAAAACTACATATTTGTGACAATTACCTCCTCTGAACCTATAGGTAAAATTACCAATGTTCCGTCATCAACAAGAGTCCACTCTTTACGCACTTCATCGACTCCCCTTATAAACATAATTTCTTGAATATAATTTCTTGGGGCAGGTGTTAGATGATAAAAAACTAATTTTTTAACATTAGCCTTATTAGCTATCTCTGCAGCCTCTACTAAAGTAGTGTGATAAGTGGTTATGTCATCCAATACTGTTGCTAGCAGATCCGTACCGCGACTTCTTAGAGCCTCTTCCATAACAGCCAACATATGGTTAGCTTGGGCTTCGTGAAATAGGACATCAACATTCATTGAATTATCAATGACACTTTGGGTGTATGAAGTATCTCCCGTGATCACTAAAGATCTTCCTTTATATTCAAATTTAAACCCTAAAGCAGGTTCTATTGGTTCATGCACGACTCTAAATGCTGTTATTTTCAATTGACCATTATCAAATATCACTGGGTTGTTGAGGTCTATTACACTTGTGTCAAAACCTGCGTATTCCAAAGGAGCAATTGCATCACCATGATGCTCATTACGAAATACATAATCGTGTGCATAAGCCATCTCGATTCCTCTTGTGAACTGATCAACGCCTTCTGGACCATAGACTTTTAACTTTGAGCTGCGTTCACCTACAACCCAGGCATTCTGATGGAGACCAGGCAAGTCAGCAATATGATCTGAATGTAAGTGTGTAATTAAAACTGCCTGAATATCGCTAAAATCAATATTCCAACTTCTTAAATTTTGATTACTGCCATCACCTATATCTACTACAAATAGATCGTCTCCAGCAGCAACTAAAATACATGTTTCAGCCCTTCCTGGACTTGGTAGAGGTGACCTTGAACCACAAACTGCAGCGCTTAAAGCATCCTCTTTAGGTAGATTATCACCAGCAGATCCTATGGCAGTAAATGCCGCCGCCAATATTCTATCTTGAACAGAAGGAACTTGAATGATTACCCAAGAAGCAATACCAAGGATTGATGATGCGAGGAATATTCTTATTAATATTTTCATAATTTTTATAATCCCAGAACGGCTTTTGCCATAATATTTCTTTGAATTTCATTGCTACCTCCATAAATAGTAGTAGCTCGTAGATTTTGATATTTACCTGCAACAGCTCGGTAATCTTCGTCTCCAATTGGAGGTTCATTTGTACCAAGACTTGTATCTTGAAATGCAATTCCGTAATAACCAATTACCTCAAGGGTTAATTCAGAAATTTCTTGCTCAAGATCAGTGACTAATGTTTTCATCATGGAAGACTCTGGACCGGGGCTTTCGCCCCCTCTAAGAGAGCTTAAAATTCTTAATGAAGTGTATTGGATAGCTTTTGCTTTGATTTCTAGCTCATTCATTTTATTTGAATAAATACTGCTGAAATCATCCTCTTGAAGTTGAGAAGATATTTTACTTACTAGTTTTTTTATAAATTTAATGTCAGATAAGCTTTTTGATCCTCCAACTCCACCACTCCTTTCAAACTCCAGTAAGTACTTAGCCACAGCCCAGCCTTCGTTCTCTTCACCTATTCTATCTTTGACATTTGCTATAGCATCCGTAAAAACCACTTGGTTAAAATCGTGATCCTGGGCCATGGTTAGAATTGGTTCTACTTTAATACCGGGTTGATCCATATCTAACATTAAAAATGTGATCCCTTCTTGTTTCTTTCCGGTATTGTCAGTTCTAACTAAACAAAATATCTTATTGGCAAGATGGGCATGAGTAGTCCAAATTTTGGTACCGTTGATAATATACTTGTCTCCTTCTCTTATAGCTTTGCATTGCAAACTTGCCAAATCTGAACCTGCTCCTGGTTCACTATAGCCCTGACACCAATAGTCATCTCCATTGATAATTCTTGGAATATAGTAATCTTTTTGTTCTTTGGTACCCTTTCCTAATAAAAGCGGCCCAATCATGGCAAGGCCCATTGGAATTAAATTTGGCGCTCCCGCATTTGCACATTCTGAAGAGAAAATGTATTTCTGAGTTTCATTCCAGTTCGTTCCTCCATACTCTTCTGGCCATGACGGAACGAGCCAACCTTTTTTAGCCAATTTAGATTGCCATTCCATAGCAATCTCTTTCTCAGTGAAGACAGCAGAGGTCCGCTTGGCTGAATTAACTAATTCAGGAGTAAGTTCTTTATCCAGGAATTCTCTTACTTCATTTTGGAAAGCAATCTCTTCTTTAGAGAAATTTAGATTCATTCTTTATATATTAACTATTCTAGTACCTATATTGCCACCGGCTAATAAGTCAACAAATCCTTGAGGTGCCTTTTCAAGACCATCTAGCTCATCTTTTAGAACCTTTAGTTGCCCGCTATTGATCCATTCGAGTAAGTTATCAGTGGCTTCATCATACTTATCGGCATAATCAAATACTAAAAAGCCTTGCATCCTGATACTTTTATTTACAAGCAGGCCTGGAATTCCCTTTGGGCCTGGTTCAGGAGTACTTGTGTCGTACTGAGAAACGACTCCACAACAAGCTATGCGACCACCTGAATTTAATCTAAATAAGGCTGAGCCAAGAATCATGCCTCCAGTGTTATCAAAATAAACATCAGCTCCATCGGGTGTTGCATCTTTTAAATTCTGTCTGAAATTGGCATCCTTATAATTTACAGCTGCGTCAAAGCCTAAATCTTCTGTAAGTTTTTTACACTTTTCATCACTGCCGCAGACACCTACAACCCTGCAGCCTTTGATTTTCGCTATTTGCCCAACCATATGCCCTACAGACCCTGCCGCAGCAGAAATCATCACCGTCTCGCCTGCTTGCGGTTGGCCAACTTCTAGTAAACCGAAGTATGCTGTCAGCCCGTTGATGCCAAGAGGACCTAAATATAGAGAAGGATCGATTCCTTCTCTCAAAAGAGTTAACGCTTCTTTCTTTTGGACTGAATATTCTTGCCAACCTGTCTGGGTAAGAACATTTCTGCCTAATGGATAATCGTCATCGTTACTTTCAATAATTTCACCAATACCAGTGCAGTTCATGACAATACCTGTGGTAGGTGCACCAGCGTAACTTGCACTTCCTTGAAGCCCCGCCCTAGTACCTGCAGTTATGGCAAAAGAGATAGTTTTAACTTTGATTTCCTCCGAACTTGCTTTAGGCATTTCAGATTCAACCAGTTTGTAATTATTTTCTACGAGCTTCCCTTCTGGAAGGCTATCGATTAAGACTTGTTTATTTTTCATTGTTAAATTTTAATTTAAAAGTGTGTCTC
>SGZM01000012.1 GCA_004214065.1 Gammaproteobacteria bacterium
TCTGTAAAGAAATCTGGAAGTGTTAAACGCTTTGTATTTACTAGTTCTTTTGCTGCGGTAGCTCATCCAAGACCAGAAGGTTATGTATTTGATGAAAAAGACTGGTGTGGAGATAATGTTGAAGCCTATAAAGGTGCGTGGACAGAAGAAAATATATCGAAAAATAGAGATATTGCATATGCAATGGCAAAAGCAAATACCGAGAAGATGATTTATAAAATAGCCGAATCCGAACAAAGTTTTGAAGCCATATCAATCAATCCTCTACATGTAATCGGACCCTTAATGACCGAAAACCATAATCAGTTCTTTAGTTGGCAGTTCTTTATTTGGCAACTTTTACAAGGAAACAATTTTGGGACTATAGATGGAAAACAAATTAGAAGCGACAGGATGTTATGGAATATGGTTGATGTGAGGGATGTAGCTAAGGCGCACAGAATGGCAACTGAAAGCAATAACGCAAAGAATGGTTCAAGATATATCCTCTCAGCAACTGATCGATCCGGAGAACTTTTTACGTGGGAATTGCAAAAAAAATTAAAAGAAATATTTCCAGAGATTAAAAATGTTGGTGGAGAAAGGATGGAAGATAATCAGCCAATAAAAAACACATATGATTCTCCCCGTTCATACTGCAAGAAAGCTATTCAAGAACTAGGGTTATCAACTTATTCTATAGAAGAAACTCTAAAAGAGACCGGAGAATCCTACAAAAGGTTGAGTCTTTTATAGGCATTTATGGCTAATATTTCTAGATATTGAATGTTTGTCTAAGCCCTTCAATCACAAATTCGATGGCCAACGCACCTAGCAAAAGACCAAAAGTTCTTTGCAAGGCTGACAATACAGATGTCGGAAGTCTTTTGGCCATCTTTCCAGAAATCCACAGACTTAATGCATTAAGTGCCAAAACTATAATAATTGGACTAAATCCTATAACTTGATTTTCGATTGATGATCCCGACTTTTCAGATAAGAGCATAACAAGGGTTATAGCACCTGGTCCTGCCATTAGAGGTATAGCTAAAGGGAATGTTGCTAGTGACGAAAGCTCCTCATCATCGATAGCTGCCTCAGCTGTTTCTTCTTTTCTCCTTTGCCTTTGCTCAAATACCATTTGATAAGCTATAACCATCAAGAACAGGCCTCCAACAATTCTAAAAGAATTAATATTGATTCCCATCATTTGGAGTAAGGCACTGCCAAATAACCAAAAAACCAATAAAATTCCAAAGGCTGTTAATGTGCTCCTAAGGCATAAAGTCACTAAATCTTTTTTGTTTAGCCCTTGGGTAAAGCTAGCAAAAATTGGCAATATAGTAATAGGATCAATTGCCACAAAGATTAAAACAAAATTTTCTAAAAACAGATTGAACATTTCTAAGGTCTGCCAGTTCCTGGCACATCTACTTCCACAATTTCTATCTTCCCTGATTTTTCCCTTAAAGCTGAGTCTGGATCTACTCCTGAGCCATTTGAGGTGCAAATGAACAGCGTTTTTCTTTCCTCTCCTCCAAGCATGCAAGCAAATGCATTGGTCTCAACAGGAATTCTTTCAGAGATCATGCCTCCCTCGTGTACTCTAATGACTTCTGCAGTTGAAGGAGAGGCGACCCATATTGCTCCCTCCTCATCTAAACACATTCCGTCGGGTAATGGCACTAAACCCTCTAATGCATTTTCCTTCAGATCTGCCCAAATTCTACGATTAGATAGGCTACCATCATCTGCCTTATCGAAAGCAGTTAATCTAGCTGCGTAAGTCTCGCCAACTATCAAAGTTTTATCATCAGGAGTGATCACTGTGCCATTTGGAAAGAGTAAGTCATCTGCTGCAATAACTGGATCCTCACCTGGCTTCACCAATATTAAATTCGTAGGCTTAATTCCTTCTCCTTCATAGGTATTAAATCCAAAATTTCCTATATAGGAATTGCCAGAGCGATCTACAACCATGTCATTACAATGAAAACCCGCAAATTCAGATAAGTCAGCCTCCTCTTCTAAAATATCGTCTTTAAAGCTAAGTAACTTCCTGTCTTTCATTGAGACAATTAACATTGTCTCATCTGGCCTCCACCCTAATCCTGAAGGTTGATTTGGAACTTCCACTATTACTTCATAATTTCCTTTAAGATCTAAAGAATAGACCTTATGACTATAAAAATCAGAGAAATAGAATTTGTTGTCATACCACCTTGGACCCTCTCCAAAGGTAAGTCCATCCATTAATGTTTTCAATTCTCTTTTCATAAATCTCTCCTATGATTGTGGATACATTTCTTCCACAAGACTAATCACTTCTCCAACTTCGATGTTCTTAAGATCATCCCGTACAATAATCTTAGCTCTATCGGACCAAGGCTTCCAATTTATGTGATTACTAGGTCCAAATAAAGTTATGGACTCTTTATTCACTGAAGCAGCAATGTGAGATGCAACAGAATCTAAGCCAATAAAAAATTTAGCGCCATTAATTAAAGCAGCTAGACCTAAAAGGCTTGTTTTACCAGCAAGATTTAATACTTGCTGATCAAGAACATCAGCTTTCTCTAATATTTCTTCAACATAGTCCACCTCATTTATATCCGGTCCAGAAGTAATGACAACGGAGAGGTTTTGTTTAGCCAATAAGTTAATTAATTCACCAAACTTTTCTTTATCCCATAACTTTTTCTCACGTCTTGAAGTGGGATGGATTAAACAATACCCATTGTCATTATTTAAAAACGGAAAACTATTAGACAATGCTTTATATTCTTTTTTTAAAGGGACTGGATCTAGGGTTAAATTCTCATTGAAAACTTTTAACTCTAGGCTCTTTAACGCTGAGAGATTTCTTTGGACAATATGATTCTCTAAAGCTTCAGGGAAGATTGCTGAAAAAGATTTAGTCCATAAATTTTTTCTTCTTTTTTTATCATCTACCGCTGCCTTCATTGCCTTACCTATAGCCCAGCTGATAGGAACCACTCTCCATTGTGTAGTTAAAAAGAAAGCGTATTTATATTTTTTTGATCTAACTTTAGACCACAAATTGATTTCTTTATTAATCCTAGAAAAGATATTAGCTTTAGAGGCATTGTCTATTTCTATAATCTCATTAATACTTTTTTCTTGCTCTAAAATAGAACCTGTTCCTTTGTACAACAGAAGATCTATGTGACCATCTGGATCATTTAGCTTGATGTTATCGATCATGGGCTTAGTTAACAGAACATCACCATGAAATCGCAGTATTACAATTAAATACTTGTTAGACATATTGCATATTGTTACTTGACACTTTGCTCTTCAGAATGCATTATGCGCGCCTCTCATTGATATACAAGATTTATGGCAAATATTAAATCAGCAATAAAAAGAGCAAGACAAAATGTTAAAAGAAATGCTCTGAAAAGCTCTCAAAGAGCCTCTACTAGAACAGCAGTAAAGTCTGTACTAAGTGCTATTGAAGCAAATGATAAAGATACGGCCAAAGATGCTTTAGCAGCTGCAGAAAAAACTCTTGATTCAATGGCTGGTAAGAAAGTTATCACCAAAAATAGAGCTTCTAGAACTAAATCTAGGCTTTCAAAAAAAGTTAAAGCACTTTAGCTTAATACCAAATTATTACGATGAATTACCTCTTCTTGGGTAAGATAACCTAGCACTTTAAATATTTCATCAGTATTTAAACCTTTTATAGCTTCAATCTCTTTATTGTTAAAGTTTGAAAGTCCAGTAGCAATTTCCTTGCCATCCTTATCTATGCAGTTTACCAAGTCACCTTTATTAAAATTACCTAGTACTTCAGTTATACCGACAGATAAAAGGCTTTTGCCTTTACCTAGTAAAGCCTCACTCGCTCCATCATCTATTACAATTGTTCCTGCAACAGAGCCAAAAGAGGAAATCCACAATTTTCTTGATGGAAGGGTAGATTTTTCTGTAATTAATTGAGTTCCTATATCCTCTTCTTTAAATATCTTTAATAAAGTATCGTCCTTCAAACCACTTGCAACCCAGGTCATAGCTCCAGAATTGAGTGATGTTCTGGCTGCCTCAATCTTTGTCTTCATACCACCTCTTCCTAAAACACCAGATGTGCTATTTAGAATTTGAGATAGATCAAGGTTTTCATCATCTAGATTAATTCTGTCCAGCAATTGAGAATTGTGATTTTTGGTTGGATCATCATTAAAGATTCCATCTTGATCGGTTAACATCACAAATCTATCTGCACGGATTAAACCAGCTAATGCTGCTCCCAATCTATCGTTGTCTCCAAAAGATATCTCTTCAGTTGCAACACAGTCATTTTCATTCACTATCGGAATAACTCCTAGGTCCAACAATGCTTCAATAGCATTTTTGGCATTCAAATACCTAGTTCTATTAGCTATATCATCATGAGAAATCAAAACTTGACCAGTCTTATAACCAAGCTTTTCAAAGGTATTTTGATAAATTTCTGAAATACCTCTTTGTCCTACAGCTGCACAAGCCTGCAAAATAGCTAACTGATCTGGCCTCTTCTCAATACCCAAATCATTCATGCCCTTAGCAACAGCACCTGACGAGATAACGATCACTTCTTGATTATTTTTCCTTAAGATATCTATTTGGGAAGCCAGTTGAGATATAAAATCAATATTTACCCCATCCTGATTACCAGAAACCAAACTACTCCCAGCTTTTACAACCCACTTATAACCTTTATTCATCGGATGTCTCCATGAATTCTCCAATATCTCGCATCAATTGTTGAGTACCTTCTTTTTTTGCAGCTGAAATACAGTATATATGTAAATTATCTTGAAATTCTCTTCCTAGCTCGTCTTTTAACTCTTCTAATTGATTTGTATTTATGAGATCTATTTTATTTAGGGCTAACCACCTAACTTTTTTAATAAGGTCAGGATCATAATTTGTTATCTCTTTTGAGAGTTCTCTAATTTCAGTTATTACTTCCATAGGATTTTTATCATATACATCTACAATTTGAACTATAACCTTGGTTCTAGATAAGTGTTTCAAAAACTGGATTCCTAAACCAACTCCTTCAGAAGCACCTGCAATAAGTCCTGGTATATCGGAAATGACAAAACTTGAATTCTCAGAATAATCAACAACACCCAGACTAGGATGAAGGGTCGTGAATGCGTAATCCGCTACTTTAGGTTTTGCACTAGATACAGCTCTGACAAGTGAAGATTTACCTGCGTTAGGCTTTCCCAATAGTCCAATATCTGCCAACAGTCTTAATTCAAGTCTTAAAGAGAGGCTATCTCCTTCCTTTCCTTCAGTAAATTTAGTTGGTGATCTATTTGTTGAGCTTTTATATCTTAAATTTCCTAACCCTCCTTTTCCACCTTTACAAATCAAAAGTTCATCTCGATTATTAACTAAATCTGCTATCGAGATACCAGTATAAAAATCATATATTAGAGTTCCGCATGGCACTTCTATAATCAAGTCTTTACCATCTGAACCTGTTTTATTTTGACTGCCACCTCTTTTACCATTTTGTGCCTCAAATTTACGTTGAAATCGAAACTGAGATAGAGTATTTATATTATTGACCGAACGAAAAATTATATTGCCGCCATCTCCACCATCTCCACCATCAGGACCACCTTTAGGGATATTCTTCAAACGCCTAAAGCTTGAAAGCCCATTACCGCCATCACCAGCTTTGACATCAATAGATACTTCGTCAATGAATTTCACTGATTTATTATATTGGAATTTTAAGGAGAGAGAATGTCTTGAACTAGATAGGCTCTACATTAACAAATTGTCTAAGCTTTGGGCCTTTCTTAACAAATGAAACTTTTCCATCTACTTTAGAAAAAAGGGTATGGTCCTTTCCACAGCCTACATTCTTTCCAGGATGAAATTTTGTACCTCTTTGTCTTACTATAATTGAACCGGCTGTAATAGTTTCGCCTCCAAAACTCTTAACACCCAATCTTTTTGATTGAGAATCTCTTCCGTTTCTACTGCTCCCGCCTGCTTTCTTATGTGCCATCTTATTATTTTAATTATGAACTTATAGATTCAATTTGTATTTCACTAAAATTTTGTCTGTGACCATATGTTCTTCTATAGTCTTTTCTTCTTTTCATTTTAAACACTCGAATTTTGTCGTGCTTACCATTAGAAACTAATTTTGCAGTTACTTTAGCGTTTTCAACATAGGGATTACCTATTTTAGACTCATTTCCATTAGAAATCATGAGCACTTTATCAAACTCGATAGTTGACCCTTCTTCATCTGATAGAAGCTCCACTTTAAGACTTTCACCTTCCGAAACTGTGTGTTGCTTTCCTCCGCTCTCAATAACAGCAAACATATTTATCTCCAAACAGGAATTTAAGGATGTGCACTATACGAAAAAGATTAAGTATTCGCAATATAATTCCTTGATTTACCTAACTTAATTTAAAATGGTCTCATATGGATTTTATATATAAAAAACTTATAGAAGATGAGCTTAAAGAATTAGAACTTAGTCTTAATGACTCTATAAGTTCAGATATTCAATTAGCTACAGAGGTATCTAACTATCTAGTTGGCTCAGGAGGTAAAAGAATTAGGCCTGCATTGTGTATTCTAGTCGCAAAAGCATTGGATTATTCTGGAAAAGACCTGATTAGACTAGCCAGCTCAATTGAACTTCTTCATACTGCCACACTAATCCATGATGATGTAGTCGATGAAAGCCTTACCAGAAGAGGTAAAGAGAGTATTCATGCTAAATGGGATAATGCGCATGGAGTATTAGTGGGTGATTTTGTGTATTCTAAGGCTTTCCAATTAATGGCTAGCTTTGAAAACCCTGAGATTATAAGAACTCTAGCAGATGCTACTAACAGAATTTCGGAAGGAGAAGTTTTACAGCTCACATTAAAAAATCAATCAATACTATCTGAAAAGGATTATTTTGAAGTAATTGATAGAAAAACAGCTGAATTATTTAAAGTATCGGCAATTACAGCTGGTATTCTTTGTTCTTCTACAGATACACAGCTTAGTGGCTTGTCGAATTTTGCGAAATCTTTAGGGATAGCCTTCCAAATTCAAGACGATATCTTAGATTATTACGGTGAAGAAAAACTAACTGGAAAGAAAATTGGTAAAGATTTTGAAGAGGGAAAATTTACACTCCCTATCATAATTGCTTTAAAAGAGAGTACAGAAGAAAATCAAAATAAATTACTATCATTATTTAAAAAAGGGGAAAGAGAAGATTTTCCTAAAGTGTTAGCCCTCTTGAATAAAGCAAACACATTAGAGAAAATAGAAGAGGTCTTTCATCACTACACTAAAGAATGCATGAAGGAATTGAATCATATCCCTCAAAACGACTATAAAATTGCTTTAGAAGATATTGTGTCTAATTTGGGATCTAGATTAACTTAATATTCTATTACTATTTTTAATGTATCATTACCTTATTATTAGGGGCATAAATGACTTTTTCACCAAAAAATAGTTACAACAAAGAAGAAATACTTGAATGTGCGCAAGGAAATTTATTTGGAGCAGAGAACGGAAGGCTGCCTACTCCTAATATGCTTATGTTTGATCGCATAACGGAGATAAATCAAGAAGGTGGTAAATTTTCAAAAGGCCAAATTGTTGCTGAGTTAGACATCAATCCTGATTTATGGTTTTTCGATTGTCATTTTAAAGGTGATCCAGTGATGCCTGGATGTCTAGGCTTGGATGCTATGTGGCAATTAGTTGGATTTTATTTATGCTGGTTAGATAATCCCGGGCGAGGGAGAGCTTTGGGGGCTTCGGAAGTTAAATTCTTTGGACAAGTTCTTCCTACTGCAAAGCTTGTTACACTTAAAATAGATATGAAAAGAATTCTAAATCTTGATTTAACAGTTGGAATAGGTGAAGGATCAATGTTGGTAGATGGAAGAGAAATCTATAGTGCCAAAGGCCTAAAAGTAGGTCTATTCCAAGATACATCAAGTTTCTAAAATGCGTGAGGTTGTTGTAACAGGTATAGGTATAGTTTCAAGCATAGGAAACAATGTAGCTGAAGTAACTAACTCACTGCACAGCTTAAAATCTGGTATATCGCATAATGATATTAATGCGGAACTTGGACTTAGGAGTCATGTATCAGGTTCTATTAAGAATTTAGACTGTAAAGAATTAATAGATAGAAAACTATACAGATTTATGGGCGATGCAGCTGCTTATTCGTACATAAGTACACAAGAGGCTATTAATGATGCCAATCTAAAAGAGACAGAATTATCAAACTACAAGACTGGTCTTATAATGGGTTCAGGTGGCGCTTCTTCAGAGGATCAAATAGATTCAGCAGATATCCTTAGATCAAAAGGTTTGAAAAGAATAGGTCCTTATAGAGTTACGAAGGCAATGGGCAGTACTGTTTCTGCATGTCTAGCAACATCTTTTGGTATTAAAGGGATAAATTATTCAATCTCTTCTGCTTGTGCTACAAGTGCTCATTGTATTGGTTCTGGAATGGAACAAATTCAACTAGGTAAGCAAGATATTGTAATTGCTGGTGGTGGTGAGGCTGAGCATTGGGGTATGACTAGTCTTTTTGATGCAATGGGAGCCTTATCAACAAAATATAATGAAAACCCTGAGAAGGCTTCGAGAGCTTATGATAAAGATAGAGATGGTTTTGTTATAGCTGGTGGTGCAGGTACTGTTATCTTAGAAGAGAAGCAACATGCAATAGATAGGGGTGCTCATATTTATGCCCAACTAACAGGCTATGCTGCTACTTCAGACGGTGAGGATATGGTCAGTCCTTCTGGAGAGGGAGGAAAAAGATGCATGCAAATGGCTTGGGATATGACGGGTCATAAAAAAATTGATTATATAAATGCACACGGAACTAGTACGCCTGCTGGAGATATTACGGAATTAAATGCTATACAAGCAGTTTTTGGTGAAGAAATTCCCTGGATAAGTTCTACTAAATCTCTTTCTGGACACTCATTAGGCGCAGCTGGTGTGCAAGAAGCAATATATGGCTTGATTATGATGAAAGAAAATTTTATTGCAGGCTCGGCAAATATTGAAAATATAGATGAAGGTGCAGAGTCTTTTCCAATAGTGAGAGAGAATTTTCCTACTAAGCTTGAGAGGTTCTTAAGTAATAGTTTCGGGTTTGGCGGAACAAACGCAACCTTAATTTTTGAACAATATTAAAAAGGGATATCGTCGTCAGTAATTCCACTGTCTGGCATACTTTGAGAACCCATATCCTGGTTGGTATCTTCATAGGAAGAGTTATTTGCAGATGAATTACCTCTACTATCTAAAAACTGCATGTCTCTTCCTATAACTTCAGTAGTATATCTAGTCTGGCCATCTTGTTCCCACTTTCTAGTCTGGAGCTGGCCTTCAATATATACCTTTGATCCTTTCTTTAAGTATTCGCCGGCTATTTCAGCTAATCTCCTCCATAATACAACTCTATGCCATTCTGTTCTCTCTTGATCAGACCCAGTATCCTTATCTTTCCAAGATTCTGATGTAGCCAAACTGAGGGTTGTCACGGCTGCCCCTCCTGCAGTGTATTTTACTTCAGGATCTTGTCCGAGGTTCCCTACTAAAATTACTTTGTTTATTCCACTTCTAGCCATACGAATTTTAATTTAGTTAATATTACTAACACAGATTATAATCACTTTTCGAAACATAAGTTCCAAAACATTATCTTTTTTTAATGAAACACATCAAAGTAAGAGGTGCTAGACAGCATAATCTTAAAAATATAAATATAGACCTCCCAAGGGATAAGTTAGTTGTCATTACAGGTTTATCTGGATCTGGTAAATCTAGCCTAGCTTTTGACACACTTTATGCCGAAGGTCAAAGAAGATATGTGGAATCTCTTTCTGCATATGCTCGTCAATTTCTTTCGATGATGGAGAAACCTGATATTGATCATATTGAAGGCCTCTCCCCCGCCATATCTATTGAACAAAAAACAACTTCACATAACCCTAGATCAACCGTCGGTACTGTTACAGAAATTTATGACTATTTGAGACTTCTATTTGCAAGAGCTGGAACCCCAATTTGTCCCGATCACAATCTATCTCTTGAAGGTCAAACTGCAAATCAGATTTGTGACAAAATACTAGAGCTACCTACAAATACAAAATTAATGATCCTCGCTCCATTAATTAAAGATCAAAAAGGAGAACATCTGCATGTCTTTGAAGAACTTAAAGTCCAGGGATATGTAAGAATGCGAGTTAATGGAATTAGTGTTGACGTTGATGATAGTCCAAAATTAAATAAAAATAAGAAACATTCTATCGAGGCGATAGTAGATAGATTAGTACTTCCAGAAAAAGTTGACGAAAATTTTCAATTACGTTTAGCTGAATCAGTAGAAAATGCACTCAATCTTGGCGATGGTAATTTAATAATTTTTTTATTAGAGGAAAACAAAGATATCCCTTATAGCTCTAAGATGGCTTGCAGTGAATGCGGGTACAGTATTCCAGAGTTAGAACCACGTCTCTTTACCTTCAATAATCCAGCAGGTGCGTGCCCTGAATGTGAAGGATTAGGGGTTAAACAATATGTAGATGTTTCAAAATTAATCCACGAACCAACAGCAAGCTTAAGTGAGGGTGCAATAGTAGGCTGGGATGTTAGTCATCGATATCACTTTCATTTACTAAGATGCCTTTCAAGAGAATATAGCTTTTCTCTAGAAACGCCATTTGAAGACTTAACCAAAGAGACAAGAGATCTTATCTTAAATGGGAGTAATGGTGTCCCCGTGAACTTTAGCTGGAGAAATAAAAGAGGAAGTCTGGTAGAAAGGATCTTTCCTTTTGAAGGGGTTGTAAATAATATCGATAGAAGATACAAAGAAACGGAATCAAGCTGGAGTAGAGATAATTTATCTAAACTCATTTCTTTAGCTTCCTGTAAAGCCTGCGAAGGAACTAGATTGAGAAAAGAAGCCAGGAATGTCTTTTTAGAAAATGTTAATTTACCTGAAATAACATCCTACACAATCGATCAAGCCTTCAATTTCTTTTCAAATTTAGATTTAAAAGGATCAAAAAAAGAAATCGCTGAAAGAATAGTAAAAGAAGTAAATGAAAGGCTCGAGTTCTTAATTGATGTAGGCCTTAATTATCTTACGTTGGAAAGAAGCGCAGAAAGTTTGAGCGGTGGAGAAGCTCAAAGAATAAGACTCGCAAGTCAAATAGGGGCAGGTCTCGTAGGTGTGACTTATATTTTAGACGAACCTTCAATTGGGCTGCATCAAAGAGACAATGAAAAACTTCTAAAGACATTAAAAAAATTAAGAGATCTAGGCAATACAGTGATTGTTGTTGAGCATGATAATGAAACCATGAAAGCTTCAGATCATATTATAGATATAGGTCCAGGAGCAGGAGTCCATGGAGGAAAAATATGCGCTGAAGGTACGGCATCTCAAATAGCCAAATCAAAAGATTCCATTACTGGGCAATACTTATCTGGTAAAAGAAAAATTGATATTCCTAAGGAAAGAAACCCTATTAATGAGGACAGAATGATTAGCTTAAAAGGTGCTATTGGTCATAATTTAAAGTCTGTCGATCTTAAACTTCCTCTGGACCTTTTTGTTTCTGTTACCGGTGTATCAGGTTCAGGGAAGTCAACGCTAATTAATCAAACTTTATTACCAGCTATTTCAAATCAGATATCAAAAGCGGAAAAGAGAGAAACTAAGCCATATAAAAAACTCTCTGGATTACAAGATATTGATAAAATTATTGAAATTAGCCAGAGCCCTATAGGCAGAACACCAAGATCTAATCCTGCAACTTATACGGGCCTTTTTACGCCATTAAGAGAACTTTTTGCAGGCACTCAAGAGTCTCGATCAAGAGGTTATAAAATTGGTAGGTTCAGTTTTAATGTTAAAGGAGGTAGATGTGAAGCCTGTCAGGGTGATGGAGTTATTAAAGTTGAAATGCATTTTTTACCTGATGTGTATGTTAAGTGCGATGTATGTGATGGTCATAGATACAATAGAGAAACATTAGATATTAAATATAAAGGAAAAAATATCTATGAAGTTCTGGATATGACTGTTGAAGATTCTTTACAATTCTTTGACTCTATCCCTTCAATAAAAAGAAAATTAGAAACTTTGATGGATGTAGGGCTAGGTTATGTAAAGCTAGGACAACAAGCCACTACATTGTCTGGGGGTGAAGCACAAAGGGTTAAATTAGCTAAAGAATTATCTAAGAGTGCTTCAAATCATACTCTTTATATACTAGATGAGCCCACAACTGGCCTTCATATGTTTGATGTTGAATTACTTTTAAAAGTTCTAAGAAGACTTCGCGATAATGGAAATACTGTAGTAGTTATTGAACACAATATGGATGTAATCAAAACTTCCGATTGGGTAATAGACTTAGGACCAGAAGGAGGTTTTGAGGGTGGAGAGATAATAGCCTCCGGAACACCAGAAGAGTTAGCTAAGATTAAGAAATCTCATACAGGGAGACATCTCAAAAAGGAATTAAAAGTTTAAGCTGTCTCTTCTGAGACTCCCTCTTCTTCAGCTATCTCTGTATTGTTTTCTTGAACAAATTCTATCTGAGCTGCAGGAGCCTTATCTCCAGGTCTGAATCCGCGCTTAATGACCCTCAAATAGCCGCCCGGTCTTTCTTTATAACGCGGTCCTAATTCATCAAACAGCTTTGCAACTGCTTCTTTTGACTGCAGTCTTGCGAAAGCGAGTCTCTGATTAGCCACCGTATTTTCTTTTGCTAAGGTTACTAAAGGCTCTAAAAAGCCTCGTATTTCCTTAGCTTTAGCTAGAGTTGTCTTTACAGATTCATGTTCTATTATAGAAATTGCCAGACTCTTTTTTAGAGCCTTCCTTTGTGGACTATTTCTATTAAGTTTTCTTCCGGATTTTCTGTGTCTCATTTTTACTTATTAATTGTTTTCTGGTGGCCAATTATCAAGAATTAGACCTAAAGATAAACCTCTAGATAAAAGTACTTCTTTAATCTCATTTAAAGATTTTTTACCTAAATTTGGTGTTCTCAATAAATCAGATTCCATTCTTGTAACGAGATCACCTATATAATGTATATTTTCAGCCTTTAAACAATTGGCTGATCTTACAGTTAGTTCTAATTCATCGACCGGTCTTAACATTATAGGATCTATCTTGGCTTCTTCTTTCTCCTCTATGACTTCCTCAAGCCTCCCTAGTTCAGCAAAGGCTGAAAGTTGATGCTGTAATATTGTTGCAGAAATTCTTAAAATTTCTTCGGCCTCTAAGGTGCCATCAGTATCAATATCAACAGTCAGTCTATCCAGGTTGGTTCTTTGTTCTACTCTGGCGTTATCAACTAAATATGTAACTCGCTTAATAGGGCTGTAAGTAGCATCAAGTCTTAATAGGCCTGTCTCTTGACCTTCATCTTCACCTAAAGGTTTAACCGGTACAAAGCCTCTACCTCTGGTAACTTTCATAGTCATATTTATAGAACCTTCATCATTTAGCGTCGCTATATGATGGTCAGGGTTTATAATTTCTACTCCCGTAGAAAGTTCAATATCTGCTGCTGTTACAGTTCCACTTCCAGATTTAGAAACCGTTAATTCTGCATCTTCTACTTCAGTCAATCTTACAGAAAGATCTTTTAGGTTTAATAAAATATCAATGACGTCTTCTTGAACACCTTCTATTGTGCTGTATTCATGAAGAACTCCATCAATTTTAACTTCTGAAATAGCAGTACCTGGCATGGAAGACAGTATGATTCTTCTCAATGCATTACCTAATGTGTGGCCAAAACCTTGCTCAAGAGGTTCAAGAACAATCTTAGACCTAGTTGGTCCTGATTCTTCAACAACGATTTCAGTTGGTGTTAAAAAATCTTTAATAATATCGTAATTATCTGTCATTTTTTTTCCTCTTTTATTTTGAATAAAGCTCAATGATTAAATTTTCATTGATGTCTGTGTCTAGAGATGATCTCTCGGGTAAATTCTTAAATGTTCCGGAATAGCTAGAAGCTTTTACGTCTACCCAATCACACTCTTCCCTATTCTTAGCTATTTCAATTGCCTGCTGAACTCTATTCTGAGTTTGGGCGCCTTCAGTTAAAGACACTTCATCTCCTGGATTGATCTTATAACTTGGAATGTTTACTTTTTGTCCGTTTACTAAAATTGCTTTGTGACTTACTAGTTGCCTAGCTTCAGATCTTGTTGAAGCAAAACCCATTCTATAAACTACATTATCAAGTCTGCTTTCTAGTATTTGCAGCAAATTATCACCAGTAACACCCTTCATTCTTGCAGCATGTTTGTAGTATGTCTTGAACTGCTTTTCCATTACTCCATAAATTCTTCTGACTTTTTGTTTCTCTCTTAATTGAACTCCGTAGTCAGATATTCTTGGTCTTCTAGTTCGACCATGTTGGCCAGGAACAGTTTCAGATTTACATTTAGAGTCATGCGATCTTATACCACTCTTCAGTAGTAAATCTCTTCCTTCTCTCCTAGAAAGTTTACATTTAGGTCCAATATATCTAGCCATTAAACTCTTCTCCTTTTAGGTGGTCTGCATCCATTGTGTGGTATGGGAGTAACATCTGTAATTTTTGTTATCTTGAAGCCTTTAGAGTTTAAACCTCTAATTGCAGACTCTCTTCCAGAACCAGGTCCTCTTACTTGTATCTCAAGACTTTCTACACCCACCATCTTGACTTTATCCCCTACAGCTTCTGCAGCTCTTTGTGCAGCAAAAGGAGTGCTTTTTCTTGATCCTCTAAAACCTTGAGCACCTGAACTTGACTGAGCAATAGCATTACCTTGTTTATCAGTTATGCTTATCAAAGTATTGTTAAAAGAGGCATGGATATGAGCAATACCTTCAGCTATTCTTTTTTTTGTAGTCTTTTTTGTAGCCATAATTTTTATCTTCTTATTGGACGTTTAGGTCCTTTTCTTGTTCTTGCATTATTCTTTGTTTTTTGACCTCTTACTGGGAGGTGTCTTCTGTGTCTAATACCTCTATTCGTTCCTAAGTCCTGTAATCTCTTTATGTTAGTTGCAACTTCTCTTCTAAGATCACCTTCAACTAAAAATTTACCTACCTCTGTTCGAATAAGATCCAATTGATCTTCAGATAAATCTGCAATCTTAGTTGTTGGAGACACTCCAATAGAGCTGCAAATACTCTGAGCTCTTGTTTTCCCTATGCCGTAAACATACGTCAGTGAGATATCTGCATGTTTATTATCTGGAATATTTACACCTGCTACACGGGCCATTCTTTTCTCCTTTAACCTTGTCTTTGTTTATGTCTAGGTTCTGTTGAACAAATAACAAAAAGTGTTCCTTTTCTTTTAACTATCTTGCAATCTCTGCATATTTTTTTAACTGATGCTCTTACTTTCATTTTTATCTACCACCTAAGGGGTTACCACCGTAACCTTTTAAATTTGCTTTTTTAAGAAGTGATTCATACTGATGTGACATCAAATGAGATTGTACTTGTGCCATAAAATCCATAACTACAACAACTGCTATGAGCAATGAAGTACCACCTAAATAGAAAGGTACATTTGCCGAGACAATTAAGAATTGCGGCATAAGGCATACTAAAATTAAGTAACCTGATCCCCATACTGTCAAACGAGTCATTACACCATCAATATAATCTGCCGTTTGGTCTCCTGGTCTTATGCCGGGCATGTAAGCACCAGATCGCCTTAAATTTTCTGAAATCTCTTTAGGATCAAACTGTAAGGCTGTATAGAAAAAACAGAAAAAAGCTATCAAAACAGAAAATAATATTACATACAATGGTTGCCCAGGCCCTAGAGCCAAAGCAATCTCTTGGAGCCATTCAAAACCTTCGCCTTGCCCAAACCAAGTAGAAGCAGATGCAGGAAACAATAATAAACTACTCGCAAAAATAGCAGGAATAACTCCAGCTTGATTGATTTTCATTGGTAAGTAGGAAGCCTGTCCTTGAACCATCTTTCTACCTTGCTGCCTCTTGGCATAATTAACAGTAATTCTTCTTTGTCCTCTTTCTATCCACACTATAAAAGCAATAGCAGCTATAGCTACTAATGCTATAGATAGGAGCATAATTAAGTTTATATCACCTTGTCTCGCACCTTCAAAAGCTTGTCCAACAGCTCGCGGTAGGCCCGCAACAATACTTGAGAATATAATAATAGAAATACCATTTCCTATACCTCTTTCAGTCACTAATTCACCTAGCCACATTAAAAATACTGTTCCTGTTACAAGTGAAGTTACAGCTACAAGTTGAAATATAAACCCTGGCTCTAGAGCTAATCCTTGATTTTGAAGACCAAGTGCCAAACCACTCGCCTGGATCAATGCCAAAAATACTGTCCCATATCTGACATAAGAAGTTCTGAGCCTTCTACCCTCTTCTCCTTCTTCTCTAAACCTTTTCTTCAATGAAGGTGTGGTACCTTCTAAGAGACTCATGATAATTGAAGCAGTTATGTAAGGCATAATATTCAAGGCCATGATGCTCATTCTTTCCAAAGCACCCCCTGAAAACATATTAAATAGATCTAATAAAGTTCCTTGATTTTGTTGAAAGATATTAGCAAGCTTATCTGGATCTATGCCAGGTATGGGTATATGAGTTCCTATTCTGTAGATAATCACGGCCATAAAGACGAAGCGAAGTCTTTTCCATAATTCGGAAAGACCTTTATTCTGTCCTAAGGCTGATGGATTAACTGACATTGTTAGATCTCTACAGAGCCCCCCGCTTCTTCAATAAGTTTTTTTACTGACGCAGTTGTACTAATGCCCTTTAGATCCATCTTTGTACATGATTCGGTATCTAAAAAGATTTTGACTTTTTTAGTAGAGTTTTTAATTAAATCTGCATTAATAAGACTTTCTATATTAACTTCAGTTATACCGGAAGAAACTAGAGTGCTGAGCCTTAGTTGCTCAGTGTGCCTATTTTTCCTTGAGGTAAAGCCAAATTTTGGGACTCTTTTTTGAAGAGGCATTTGACCACCTTCAAATCCTATTCTTACTCTGCCACCTGAACGGGACTTAAGACCTTTATGACCTTTTCCACTTGTTTTACCAAAACCACTTCCAGTGCCTCTACCGATACGTTTGCTATCCTTTACGCGCTTTGGATTAGGTTTTAATTCATTGAGTTTCATTTCTATACCTTTAATTTACTTCTAATAGATGAATAGCCCTATTAATCATCCCTCTATTTTCAGGAGTATCTTGAACTGAAACAACTTGTCCCAGCTTTGACAGACCCAAACCTCTAACAGATTGTTTCTGATAATCTTTAGAGCCAATGAGGCTCTTTTTAAGTTTAACTGTTATCTCTTTATCAGCCATCTCTAACCTCTACCCAATCTTTTCGCAACTCTTGCAGGAGATTCCATTTCCCTTAAAGCCTTAAGAGTAGCTCTAACAACATTAACAGGAGTAGTAGATCCATAACACTTTGCCAAAACATCTTTAACACCAGCAAGCTCTAGCACGGCTCTCATTGCTCCACCGGCTATGATTCCCGTTCCAGGAGCAGCAGGCTTCATATAAACAACAGATGCTCCAAATTTAGTTTTTATAGGATATTGAATAGTGTCACCTTTCAGTTCAATACTAACCATATTTCTTCTAGCATGGTCTAAAGCTTTTTGAATTGCTATAGGCACTTCTCTTGCCTTTCCTCTTCCGAAGCCAATTTTTCCATTACCATCTCCAACAACCGTTACAGCAGTAAAACCAAAAATTCTTCCACCTTTGACAACTTTAGCTACTCTATTTACCTGAACTAGTTTTTCTTCTAAAACTTCTGAGCCAAGATTCTCTGTTACAGCAGTATTTTCCATATTCTTTCCTAAAATGAGAGACCAGCTTCACGAGCTGATTCAGCTAAAGCTTTAACGCGGCCATGAAACTTGTACCCTGACCTATCAAAAGCTACTTTATTTACCCCTTTTTCCTTTGCTCGTTCTGCAATTAATTTACCAACTTTCGAAGCCGCTTCTATATTTCCATTATTATCAGCTTTCAAAGAAGCTTCAGTTGTTGAAGCACTTGCAATTACTTTTGATCCATCAAAAGTTGAGATCTGTGCATATATATGAGCATTGGACCTAAAAACAGTTAGTCTGTTATTTTCAGAGAGTTCAATTTTAGATCTAGTCTTTGTAGCTCTCTTCTGTCTTTTTATATTTTTTATAGCCATCTTTTTTTAAGCTTTCTTAGATTCTTTTCTTATTATTCTTTCATCGGCATATTTAACGCCTTTACCTTTATATGGTTCTGGTGGTCTGTAATCTCTAATTTCTGCAGCGACTTGTCCAACGAGTTGCTTATCCATTGATTTAAGGATTATTTCTGTATTGCTTGGTAATTCAGCAGTAACTCCTTCAGGTATTTCATGTTTTATGGGATGAGAAAAACCTAAACTTAAATTTATAGAGTTACCTTCTAGAGCAGCCCTGTAGCCTACTCCATTAATTTCTAATTTTTTTTCAAATCCAGCAGCAACACCTTGCATACAATTAGCCGTTAATGCTCTCATAGTGCCAGTAATGGCTAAAGATTCCTTTGTATCCTTATTAGGACTAAAACTAATACTATTTTCTTCCTTATTTATATCCACATCTTGATGAACTTCTAAGGACATATTTCCTAATTTACCTGTGAAAGTAATTACCCCTTGATTGTTCTCAAGAGTAACTCCTTCAGGTATTTCTAATGCTTTTAAAGACGTTCTGGCCATAATTTTATTTTCTTAAAAAACTGAACAAATTAATTCCCCACCAACTTTCTCTTCGCGAGCTTGTTGATCAGTCATTAATCCTTTACTGGTTGAAATAATTGCAATTCCAAGACCGCCATTTACTTCTGGCAGATCTTTATAATTGGAATATTGTCTAAGTCCTGGCTTACTAATTCTTTTTAACTGCTTTATAACAGGAGAACCTTCAAAATATTTAAGCTTAATCTCTATTTCTGGCTTAGAGCCCTCAGAAGAAGAATAAGAATGTATATATCCCTCTTGTTTGAGCATAGATAGAAGAGCAATCTTCTTTGTAGAAGATGGAACTCTTACAAACTCCTTACTTCTAGCTTGAGCGTTGTTTATACTTGAGAACAAGTTTGCAATTGGATCTTGAATACTCATATTATTTTACCAGCTTGACTTGACCAATCCTGGGATATCTCCTTTCATAGCTAATTCTCTTAATTTATTTCTTGCCAGACCAAACTTCCTGTATACGGCATGAGGTCTTCCTGTAATAGCGCACCTTCTCTGCATTCTTATAGGGCTAGCATCTCTAGGTAGTTTTTGTAGCTTTATCTGAGCTACATCTTTCTCTTCTTGAGAAAATTTTGGACTACGGATAATTTCTTTTAACTCTGCTCTTTTAGCAGCATACCGAAGAACTGTTTTTCTTCTTCTTTCTTCTCTTGCTTTCATTGATGCTTTTGCCATAACTTATCCTTTAACTTTTAAAAGGGAACTTCATTGCCCTAAGAAGAGCCTCACCTGACTCATCGTCTATTGCAGAGGTAGATATACATATATCCATGCCTCTAATTTTATCTACCTTGTCATAATCAATTTCTGGGAAGATTATGTGTTCTTTAATTCCCATAGAGTAATTTCCTCTGCCATCAAAGGATTTTGTCTCTAAACCTCTAAAGTCTCTTTCTCTAGGAATTGCAATACCTATAAGTCTTTGGAGAAAGTCATACATTCTGTCGCCTCTTAAAGTGACCTTACAGCCGATGGGCATACCGTCTCTAATTTTAAAATTTGCTACAGACTTTCTAGCTTTGGTTACCAATGGTTTCTGACCTGCGATTAAGGTCATATCTTCGACTGCTCTTTCTAATAGTTTCTTATCATTCATAGCTTCGCCAACACCCATATTAAGTGTTACTTTTGTCACTTTAGGGACAGCCATGACTGAATCTAAACCTAATTTGTCTTTCAGTTCAGAAACAACACTGGATTTATAATGTTCTTTTAATGGGATCATGTTTATATCTCCTTACCTGAAGACTTATAGACTCTTTTTCTAGAACCATCTTCTTGAGAAAGTATTTTTATCTTGTCCGCTTTTTTTGTAGATGGATTAAAAATAGATATGTTAGACATATCAATAGAAGCTTCTTTTTCTACAACGCCTCCTGCAATACCAGCATTAGGATTTGGCTTTGTGTGTCTTTTTACCATCTGCACTCCGGACACATAACACCTTCCATTTGAGAGTATCTTAGTAACTGAACCTTGCTTACCTTTGTCTTTTCCGGCTATAACAATTACTTGATCACCTGTCTTAATCTTATTCATTACTAGAGAACCTCCGGGGCTAATGAAACTATTCTCATGAACTCTTCACTTCGTAGCTCTCTTGATACAGGCCCGAAGACTCTTGTTCCAATAGGTTGTTTTTGAGCATTAATTAGCACTGCAGCGTTATCATCGAACCTAATCGCAGATCCATCAGACCTGCGAAGTTTATTCTTCGTTCTAACAATAACTGCATCAACAACTTCACCTTTTTTAACCCTTCCTGTGGGTATAGCTTCTTTAATGGTGACCTTTATTACATCACCAACTTTTGCAAACTTTTTCTTTGACCCACCAAGTACTCTTATGCACATAAGCTTCCTAGCACCACTGTTGTCTGCAACTTCTAAATAACTTAGCTCTTGTATCATGGTAAATTTATATTTCTTGTGATTTCTCTTCGACTTTTAATAAGTTCCAAGATTTAGTTTTAGATATGGGTCTACATTCTTGAATTGTTACAAGGTCACCTGCATTGCAAGAATTATCTTGGTCATGCGCTTGAAGCTTAGAAGACCGTCTCATAATCTTTTTATATAGTGGGTGCTTAACTTTTCTTTCAACAAGGACAGTAATAGTCTTGTCTCTTGAAGAGCTAATTACTCTGCCTGTTTCAGTTCTTGTTCTTTTATCCGTCATTCTTTTCTTCTAATTCTTGTACTTTTTGTTCTTTATTTAAGGTTTTTAGTTGAGCAATTGATCTTCTGATTTCTCTAATTTTATGTGTTTCTTTTAGTTGACCAGAAGAATGTTTGATCTTAAGTTCTAACAATTCTTTTCTGAGTTTGCCTTCTTCATCAAGTACGTCAGTTGATTTACTTCTTAATCTATCTAATAAGCTTTCTTTTGCCATTAGACTCTCCTAATAAATGTTGTTGAAATAGGCATTTTCGCTGAAGCTAATGCAAAAGCTTCTTTAGCAAGCTCTTCATCAACTCCCTCCATTTCGTATAAAATTTTTCCAGGCTTTATAGGGCAGACCCAATACTCAACATTACCCTTACCTTTACCTTGTCTTACTTCCAATGGCTTTTTAGTAATTGGTTTGTCAGGGAAGACTCTTATCCATATCTTTGCACCTCTTTTAACATGACGGGTCATTGCTCTTCTAGCTGCCTCTATTTGCCTAGAAGTTAGTTGACCTCTTTGGGTAGCCTTTAAACCAAAGGTTCCGAAACTTAGCGTAGCTCCTCTTTGAGCATTGCCAGTATTTCTACCTTTTTGCTGCTTTCTATATTTTGTTCTTTTAGGTTGAAACATTTTTTTTCCTTTTAGTCGGAATCTTTATTTTGAGTATCTAGGACTTCACCTCTAAAGACCCATGCCTTGACTCCTATAACGCCATAAGTTGTATTTGCTTCAGCAAGTCCGTAATCTACATCTGCTCTTAATGTATGGAGAGGTACTCTGCCTTCTTTCTGTATTTCTGCTCTAGCAATCTCTGCTCCACCTAGTCTTCCAGCAACTCTTATCTTCACACCTTCCGCACCTTGTCGCATAGCATTCTGTACAGCTCTCTTCATCGCTCTTCTAAACATGACACGTCTTTCAAGTTGCTGAGCAACACTTTCAGCAAGTAATTTGGCATCTAAATCCGGTTTTCTAATCTCTTGAATGCTGAGAGTTACAGGGATACCCATTCTATTAGTTATATCCTCTCTCATTTTATCTATGTCTTCACCTTTTTTTCCTATGACTATGCCTGGCCTGGCAGTGTGTATTAGGACTCTTGCATTATCAGCTGTTCTTTCAATATCTATTCTGCTCACGGAAGCATGAGATAATTTTTTTGTAAGGTGCTCTCTTACTTCAATATCTTTAAGAAGATTCTCAGTATATTGAGACTTTTCTGCATACCAATTAGATGTATGCTGAGTTGTTATTCCTAATCTAAAACCTATTGGGTGTACCTTCTGTCCCATTACTTTCCTTTTTCTTCTAAAGTTAATGCAATATTGCAACTTCTTTTAAAATATCTGTCTGCGCGTCCTCTTGCTCTTGCTCTTACTCGTTTCATAGTGAAACTTTCATCTACGGCAATAGTTGAAACAAATAAAGAATCTATATCTAACCCTTGATTATGTTCTGCATTGGCTATTGCTGATTCAAGAATTTTCTTAATAATATGTGCAGATTTTTGTGGAGCAAAAGAAAGAATACCTAGAGCTTCCTCTATGTGCTTACCTCTTATTTGATTTGCTATGAGTCTAGCTTTCTGACTAGAGACACGAGCGCTTCTTAATTTTGCAGTAGCTTGACTCATTTTACTTTCTATCTCCAGAATGCATTTTAAAAGTTCTTGTTAAGACAAATTCGCCAAGTTTATGACCGACCATATCTTCTTGAATAAAAATAGGAACATGTTGCCTACCGTTATGCACAGCTATATTTAGTCCTACCATATCAGGAGTTATCATTGATCTACGCGACCAAGTTTTAATAGGTTTTTTGTCATTAGTTGCAACTGCTTTGTCTACTTTTTTGAGTAAATGCAAATCAACAAATGGTCCTTTCTTTAACGATCTTGGCATAATTTTTAGTTTCTTCTTCTAACAATCATTCGATTGCTTGATTTATTTTTCTTACGTGTTTTATATCCCTTAGTAGGTACACCCCATGGAGTAACAGGATGCCTGCCACCTGAAGTCTTTCCCTCTCCTCCGCCGTGTGGATGGTCAACAGGGTTCATGGCAACACCTCTTACAGTAGGACGTATTCCCATCCATCTCTTTGCACCTGCTTTACCAATTGAACGAAGGGAATGTTCAGAATTCGATACACTTCCTATAGTTGCCCTGCATTCAGATAAGACTCTTCTAACTTCACCGCTTCTCAGTCGAAGAGTGACGTATCTTCCTTCTATGGCTAGAATTTGTGCAGACGTTCCGGCGCTTCTTGCCATCTGAGCGCCCTTGCCAGGAAACAACTCGATAGCATGGACTACAGTACCAAGAGGCATGTCTTGAAGAGACATACAGTTTCCTGCTGAAATTGGAGAATCTTTGCCGGATAAAAGTGTATCTCCAGCATTTAATCCATCAGGTGCAATTATGTAGGTTCTCTCACCATCTGCGTAGAGCAATAATGCTATATTTGCTGACCTATTAGGATCATATTCAATTGTCTCAACTTTGGCAGGTATACCGTCCTTTAATCTCTTGAAGTCGATAATCCTATAGTGTTTTTTGTGACCACCGCCACGATGTCTAGTAGTTATCCTGCCTTGATTATTTCGACCTGATTTTTGCTTCTTTGCTTCTAAAAGAGGAGCATAGGGATCACCTTTATGCAAGTTATCTCTTGAGACCCATGATCTAAATCTTCTTCCAGGAGAAGTAGGTTTAGATTTTTTAATTTGAGTAGCCATTATTCTGAAGTAACCTCAATAGATTGTCCGTCAGCCAATCTGACGTAAGCTTTTTTCCAATCGGATTTTTTCCTGATTCTGTATCTAGATCTCTTAGTTTTACCTTTAACTTTTATAATATTTACGTCTTCAACATTGACAGAAAAATAACCTTCAATAGCTTTTTTTACTTGAAGCTTGGTTGCATTTATATCAACTTTGAAGGCGTATTGGTTTGATTCACCCATTAATGAAGAGACCTTTTCTGTAAGGTAGGGCGACTTAATCACTGAATAAAGTTCGGTTTTCATTATGAAAGCACCTCAGTAAGTTTATCTAAAGTTGCGGATGTAACTAAAACCTTCTCAGCTTGAATTAAAGCTGACGGGTCTAGTGAACTTATGGTTTGCACTTTACATTGAGTTAAATTTTTTGAAGCTTTATTTAAGTTGTCATTGCTACTTGATAAAACAATGAGAGCCGTGTTTAGACCTAAATCTGAGAGTATAGTTTTTACTTGAGAAGATTTCACAGGCTCATCTATCTGAAGATCATTTACTGCTACTAGTCTATTTTCTTCGGCTAGTTTGGACCAAATTGATCTCATTGCAGATCTGTACATCTTTTTATTAATCTTTTTTGGCTTTATATCTGCATAAGTATGAGCAAATGTCATTCCTCCGCCTCTCCATATAGGAGATCTTATTGTTCCTGCTCTTGCTCTTCCTGTTCCCTTTTGCTTCCAAGGTTTTTTTCCACCGCCTCTAACAGCCGACCTGTTCTTTTGACCTTTGGTTCTTTGATGACTATTGTGAATATAGGTATTTACAAGTTGATGGACCAGATCTTGGTTAAATTCTTGGTTAAATACACTTTCAGCCAGAGAAACCTTAGAGTCCCCAGAACCATTTTGATTTAGTACTTCTAGTTCCATATTATTTGACTGCAGGTTTAAGAACTACGTTAGAACCTGTAGGTCCAGGTATAGCCCCTTTAATAAGTAATAAATTGTTCTCCATATCAATAGAAGCAATTTTTAAGTTTTGTATTGTCTTTTTCTCATCGCCCATATGGCCTGACATTTTTTTTCCTTTCCATACTTTACCTGGGGTTTGACACTGCCCTATAGAACCGGGAGCCCTGTGAGAAATTGAGTTTCCATGTGTGGCATCTTGCATTTTAAAGTTCCACCTTTTGACGGTTCCTGCAAAACCTTTACCTTTTGATTTTCCTTGAACGTCTATCTTTTGACCTTCTTCAAACATATCGATATTCAATTGACTGCCAATTTGAAGATCCTCAAGATCTTCAACATTTACTTTAAATTCCCAAAGACCATCTCCAGGGTTTACGGATCCCTTCTTGTAGTGGCCAGACAAAGGCTTAGATAGATGTTTATCTTTCTTTTGGCCTGTTGTAACTTGGATAGAAGAATATCCGTCTATTTCTTGAGATTTTATTTGAGTGATAATATTTGGATCAACACTCACTACGCTTACAGCAATAGAATCACCTTCAGGGGTGAAAAGCCTTGTCATGCCTTGTTTTTTTCCAATTAATCCTATGCTCATTTTATTTATTCTCGTCTAAACTAATTTGTACAACGACTCCAGCGGAGAGCTCTAATTTTGTCAAAGCATCTAATGTTTTTTCTGAAGGTTCTAGAATATCGAGTGTTCTTTTGTGGGTTCTGATTTCGTAT
Source organism: Gammaproteobacteria bacterium (assembly GCA_004214065.1). Classification (GTDB taxonomy): domain Bacteria; phylum Pseudomonadota; class Gammaproteobacteria; order Magnimaribacterales; family Magnimaribacteraceae; genus Magnimaribacter. The sequence continues at coordinate 25,436 of SGZM01000012.1, forward strand.
TGGTCTCTGGCGTCTTTGTCTTTATGAGGGGATATTAGGATGGTAGTTTTGTGCTTCTTAACTGGCATTGGAATAGGTCCTTTGACCTTTGCTCCAGTGCGTTTTACCGTTTCCACTATCTCTTTAGCAGAACGGTCAATAAGCTTATGGTCAAAAGCTTTAAGCCTAATTCTAATGCTTTGATTTTGCATATTTTTCCTTTCAAGCTCTAATATACAGAGCGTAAAAACACCCCCCTACAGAGTAGGTTGGTTTATTAAATTAATTTGCCCTAAACCCAGAAGTTACTAGGTATAAGGCCCCTCCAACAAAACGAGCGGTGATTCTAGTTTTGTGACTCCTTTGTGTCAACTAAAAAAGTAGAAAAAACCTATATTAAAAGGGGTTTTAACTAGCTTTAAAACAAAAATTACTAATCGTTTTTACTTATTATCGCTTCAGCAACATTAGAAGGAACTTCTGAATACTTCAAAGGCTCCATTGTAAAGGTTGCTCTTCCCTGAGATGCAGACCTTATATCGGTTGCATATCCAAACATTTCAGCTAAAGGTACTTCACCAGAAACTATCTTTCCTGAAGGTCCTTCCTCCATTCCATGAACGACTCCCCTTCTTCTGCTTAAATCACCAACTACATCTCCCATATATTCTTCAGGAGTTACTATTTCTATGCTCATGATTGGTTCTAGCAATACGGGATCTGCCTTTTGAGCACCTCCCTTGAAAGCCATTGATCCTGCAACTTTAAAAGCAACTTCACTGGAGTCTACATCGTGATAAGAACCATCATATAAGGTTACTTTAACCTTCACGAGAGGGTATCCAGCTATAACACCAGCTTCCATTTGTTCCCGACAACCTTTGTCTACAGCACCAATAAATTCTCTAGGTATGGCTCCTCCTACTATCTCATTAACAAATTGATAGTTTTCATCCTTATCTTCATCTTGTTCGTCTAAAGGCTCCATCTTTATATAGACATGGCCATACTGACCTCTACCTCCCGATTGACGGACAAATTTTGCCTCTTCTTCTACATATTTTCTTATAGATTCTCTATAAGCTACTTGAGGTTTTCCTACATTAGCCTCAACACCAAATTCTCTTCTCATTCTGTCAACCAAGACGTCCAAATGAAGCTCGCCCATACCTGACATAATAGTTTGGCCTGATTCTTCATCTGTTCTGAGTCTAAAAGAAGGATCTTCTTGAGCTAATCTACCTAATGCGACACCCATTTTTTCTTGGTCTTCTTTTGTCTTTGGTTCCACTGCAACAGAAATTACTGGTTCTGGAAAGTTCATAGATTCCAAAGTGATCTTATTCTTCTCATCACAGAGTGTTTCTCCAGTAATAGCTTCTTTTAAACCAATTACAGCACAGATATCACCTGCTCTGGCTTCTGATATCTCATCTCTCTTATTAGAGTGCATTTGAAGCATTCGTCCAATTCTCTCTTTTTTTCCTTTGATAGGTAAATAAACTGAGTCTCCAGTGTTTAGGACTCCAGAGTAGACTCTAACGAAAGTTAAAGAACCAACAAATGGATCAGTTGCTATTTTAAAGGCTATCCCAGCAAAAGGTGCTTCGTCATCAGAATCTCTGCTACCTTCTTCTTCATTATCCAGGACACCTGTTACAGCTTTAACCTCATTTGGAGCTGGTAAGAAATCTACGACTGCATCGAGCATTGTTTGGACGCCTTTATTTTTAAAAGCGGAGCCACAAAGACAAGGAACAATCTCATTTTCTAAAGTTCTAATTCTTAGACCAGTTTTTATATCTTCTTGAGATAGGTCGCCCTCTTCTAAGTATTTATCCATTAGTTCTTCATTAGCTTCAGCTGCTGATTCAACCATTTTTTCACGCCATTCTTCTGCTAAATCTTTAAGATCATCAGGGATTTCTTCTTCAGTGAAAGTTGTGCCCATGTCATCACCATTCCAATAAATAGCTTTCATTTTTACTAGGTCTACAACCCCTTTAAAATCATCTTCTGCACCAATTGCAAGCTGTATAGGAACAGCATTAGCTCCTAATCTAGTTTGCATTTGGTCTATAACTTTTAAGAAATCAGCACCTGCCCTATCCATTTTATTTATAAATGCTATTCTCGGTACTTCGTATCGATTTGCTTGTCTCCAAACTGTCTCAGATTGAGGCTCAACACCTGAGCTTCCGCAAAAAACTACTACGGCCCCATCTAACACTCTAAGAGAACGTTCTACTTCAATTGTAAAGTCTACGTGACCAGGAGTATCAATTATGTTGAATCTATGTTGTTTAAATTGTTTAGCTGTGCCTTCCCAAAAACAGGTGGTAGCAGCTGAGGTGATTGTAATGCCTCTTTCTTGTTCTTGTTCCATCCAATCCATGACAGCAGCTCCGTCATGAACTTCTCCAATCTTGTGGGAAATACCCGTATAGAAAAGTACTCTTTCTGTTGTAGTTGTTTTCCCTGCGTCAACGTGAGCGCATATACCAATATTTCTATACAGTTCTAACGGTGTAGTTCTGGCCATAATTTCTTAAAGTGTAATGATTAAAATCTAAAATGAGAGAAGGCTCTATTAGCTTCTGCCATTCTATGAGTGTCTTCTTTCTTTTTGACGGCTTCGCCTCTTCCTTCACAAGCATCTAGGAGTTCGTTGGCTAGCCTCAGAGTCATGTTCTTTTCTGATCTCGATCTTGCATAAGTTGCAATCCAACGCATTGCTAAAGCACTTCTTCTAGCAGGCCTAACTTCCATTGGTATTTGGTACGTCGCACCACCAACTCTTCTGGCCTTAACTTCTACCATCGGTCCAACTTCTTCTAAAGCTTTTTCGAAGACTTCAACTGGTTCTTTATCTGATTTTTTGGATATCTCATCAAAAGCACCATAGATTATTTTTTCAGCAACAGACTTTTTACCATCTGTCATAATTTGATTCATAAACTTAGCAACTTTTAGATTGCCAAACTTTGGATCAGGTAATATTTTTCTTTTGGGTGCTGCTTTTCTTCTAGACATATTTACTTAGGTTTCTTTGCGCCGTATTTAGAACGACGTTGTTTTCTATCATCCACTCCAGCAGTATCTAAAGTCCCTCTTACCGTGTGGTATCTGACTCCAGGTAGATCTTTCACTCTACCCCCTCTTATTAAAACAACAGAGTGTTCTTGAAGATTATGGCCTTCACCACCGATATATGAAATTACCTCAAATCCAGATGTTAATCTCACCTTACAAACCTTTCTTAAAGCAGAATTTGGTTTTTTAGGGGTTGTTGTATATACCCTAGTACAGACTCCTCTTCTTTGTGGAGATCCTTTTAGAGCAGGTACATCTGTTTTTGTGACTTTTCTCTTTCGAGGTTTTCTTACTAATTGATTAACTGTTGCCATATTTATTTTTTATAAAGGTCGCGAATTGTAATGAGAGGCATCTTCCACGTCAACGTATTACTCAGCTTCATTAAGTGCCTCACTAAGAGCTTTTTCAAGATCTATTTCAAACTCTTCTTCTACATTTTCGACTTCTGAAGTTAGTTTTGCTAAGCCTGACCCAGCAGGTATTAATCTACCTACAACTACGTTTTCCTTCAAACCTCTCAAATGATCCACTCTTCCGGTAGTAGCAGCTTCAGTTAGAACTCTTGTAGTTTCTTGGAAAGAAGCAGCAGATATAAAGGATTCGGTTGCGAGTGAAGCTTTTGTAATACCTAACAGAATTCTTTCGTATTCTATTTCAGCTTTCTTAGCCTCTCTTAAGGCCAAGTTAGCTTCCCTTACTTTTGAATACTCAGCTTGTTCGCCAAGTATGAAATCAGACTCACCAGGTTCAGTAATTA
>SGZM01000013.1 GCA_004214065.1 Gammaproteobacteria bacterium
AACAGGTCAAGATAAAAAAATAGAGATGCACTCTCCAGAATGGAAAGAGAAATTAGCTGAGTTCATTGCAAATATAAAAACGGACAATTCGTTCGCTGAAGAATATGGAGACTTGGGGCCCGTTTATGGCAAACAATGGAGAGATTTTGAAGGTATAGACCAACTCCATCAAGTAATAGAAGATATAAAAAATAACCCGAACTCTAGACGTCACATAGTTTCAGCATGGAACCCTAAAGAAATACCAATAATGGTAAAGTCAGGTTTACCTCCTTGTCATACTCTTTTTCAATTTTATGTCAGCGAAGGAAAATTATCCTGTCAGCTTTATCAAAGAAGTGCTGATGTATTTCTTGGCGTGCCTTACAACATAGCTTCATATGCCCTACTGACTTGCATGATAGCATCAGTAACAAACTTAAAGCCTGGTAAATTTGTGCATTCGCTTGGCGATACACATATCTATCTAAATCACATGAATCAGGTTGATGAACAGCTAGCTAGGGATCCCCACGGACTACCGAGAATAAAAATAAATAAGAAAGATTCTTTATTTGATTATGATTTTAAAGACTTTGAACTTTTAGACTATAAATCACATCCATTCATTAGTGCACCAATTGCTGTTTAATGGAGATAAATTTAATTGCAGCTGTAGATAAAAATCTCGCTATTGGAAAAGAAGGGAAAATACCTTGGGAAATAAAAGAAGACTTAAAATTTTTTAGAGAACAGACACTAGATAGTGCAATCATTATGGGCAGGGCAACATTTGATTCAATAGGAAGGCCCTTACCAAGAAGAAAAAATATTGTAATGACAAGATCTCCTGCTCAAAGGGAAGGAGTTTATGAAGTGACTTCTAAAGAAGAGGCACTAAAAGAGGCATCTATTTTTTCAGAAAAAATTAATATTATTGGCGGTGAATTTATTTATAAAGAGTTCTTAGCTATAGCCACGAGACTGATAATTACTAAAGTAAATATAGTAGTTAACTCACCTGATGCATATTTTCCTAAGTGGAAAGAGGAAGAATGGAAAGAGGTATCTAGAAAAGATAGTTCAGAGAGCGATATAGAATTTAGCTTTGTAGAATACCTTAGAAATTAAACGCCTAAAGCTTTTCTCTTTAGTTTAAGAGCTTCAACTCTTTCTTCTTCACCTTCAGTATATGTGACCCATTTCCTTGCCTGATCTTGGACTCTTTTCTTCTTCTCTTTTTGCTTTTCTTTCTTATCGTCGAATTGATCCTCTGCAACATCTATACATTTTCTAAATGCCTCAATAGCAGGTTCCCATCTTTGATTTTCAAAGTTTATTTGACCAAGAAGCATGTAAGCTGCAGCTTCATCTTTTAACTTACCTTTCTTAATGCCTTCTTTAATCGCTTCTTCTGCTTCATTGAATTCATCGAGGCTAAAATGAACTTGTCCTAGAAAGATATATAATTCCCCTTCCTTAGACTTAACTGCAGCTTTCTTATAGTAAGGCTTAGCTCTCTCTAACTCTCTTGCTGCATGCCAGTATTGTGCCGCAGCCTTTAATGTCTTCTCTTCTTGTTTAACTATTCCTTGATTAAGTCCATTTTCTATCACTCTTGCAGCTTTCCTAGGATTTTCAAACATAAAAAGTAACTGAGAAAGGGCTGTAAATTCTCTTTGTTTATCTAATAAGCGATCATCATAAGCAGCTTCAAGTGCGGCCATTTGATCCATCTGTCTATCTCTTTGTCCGTATAAACCTGAAAGATTGGTCCAGTATCTTTTCTTAGGATAGTGCTGAACTAAAATTTCATAAATAGGTAAAACCTCCAGGTCCATCTTCAATTCTGAGTAAAGAGCCATCTTAAGTAGATAATGATTCTCTTTTGCGACACCTTTAACTGTTTCACCAGTTGCAATCATCTCACCAGTTTCATTGCCTTCCTCATCTAGAACAGGTTCTTTTATTGGTATATCTCTAGACTCTTGAATATTTATTGAGGTATCTATAGCTTCAACTGACTTCCTATAATCTTCAATTTGATAATAAGCTTGAGCTATTAACGCATATGCATCAGAGCTTGGCTCTTCTTCACCCTCCAGCCATTCTAAAAGGTAATTTATAGCTCTTTGATACTCTTCAGCAATATAGGATAACTGTGATAGAGAGAATATAGCACCTTGTCTTTCTTGATCATTAGAGTCAGGTTCGGCAATCAAGTTCTTGTATGCTCTTTCGGCCATATCATACTTCTCTTGTGAGAAATATATATATCCACGATAGTAGAACATTTTAGCCCTATCTGTGCTGGTAAATTTAGAATCAACTGCAGCAACTGGCTCTAAAGCCAACAAAGCCTCATCCCATTGTTCTACTTCAATCAAAGGAACTAGATTCTGCAAAATTCTTTGCATTTTCTTACTAGGTAATTTGGTTCTTCTTCTTTTTTTCTTCTTTTTTTCTTCGTCGGCAGCTTCCAAAGAACTACCTTTATAGTCTAAGGGAGAAACTCCCACTGCAACTGGTAGTAGACTAAAAACAGTTACAAGAAGGAGGAATTTAATTGGGTAACTTAACTTTTTCATAAATCTTATGCACAACCCTCAGGAGTATAGTCCGCAGGTTTATTTGGATCTTCTATTTTAAACACAATTATAGTTCGTACATTAGGAACTTCAATCGCTTCTCCATCTCGTATTTGTGGCTTATATTTGTATTTCAATGCAGATCGCATAGCTGCTCTATCAAAAATTCCTGGTGGAATTGACCATTCAACTTCAGGTTCTTTTGTTGATCCTACCTTAGTGACAGTAAACTTGAGCATCACACACCCTTCTATTCCTCTTTCTAGAGCCCTTCTAGGGTAAACAGGCGGGACTTGGAAGATAGGAACGTAAGAACCATCTGCAAAAACGCCAGCTTTCTTGCCTTTAAAGCTTAAATTTGGTCTAGCAGCCGATGTATCTAAATCTGCAGGAGGTGTCATATCAAATTCAGGTGGCATGGTTTCAGGTGGAGGTTCTTCTTCTTGAGGGCGCTCCATATCCATCATTAATTCAAGCTCTCTTTCAGGCATTGTGACGTCTGCAATTTTTATAGATTTATCATCAAGCTGAACATCACCAACGTCAATTAGCATCTGCATTACGTAGAAAATAACTACAGTTAAAAATAGAGAGCCTGATAGAGTGACCCCCAGCATCTTAAGATTTTGTTCAGCAAAAAACCCCATAAAGATTAGAATTTAGGTTCGGATGCTAATGATATTGCGTAAACTCCAGCCTCTCTAGACTGATCCATTACTTGAATAATTGCATCAGCTTGAGCTTTTTCATCGGCCTGGATCACAACTGAACCTTGAGGATTATCTGCTAAAAGTTTAGTGATATTAGCTTTAACTTGCCTTACGTCTACCCTTCTACCATCTATCCAGATATCATTTGTTGCCCCTATTGCAATTAGAATGGCAGCATTTTCTTGAATATTAGAAGTTTCTGCATCTGGTCTGTTAACTTCCAGTCCAGGCTCCTTAATAAAGTTTGCAGTTACAATAAAGAAAATTAATAGAATAAAGACAACATCTAACATAGGTGTCAAATTAATATCTTCTTCTTCTGCTACTGCACTGCTAATTGGCGATCTTCTCATAATTAAATCCTATTCTGCGATCAAATGATCTACTAATGAATCCTTTTCCTTTTGCGCTTTATTGACTAAAAATTGATTGGCAAGAGTTCCCGTTAAAGCCACAGCCAATCCAGCCATAGCAGGTATAGTTGACCTTGCAACGCCTCCAGCCATTGCCTTAGCATCGCCACCTCCAGTTACTGCAAGCAAATGGAAAACTTCAATCATACCGGTAATAGTTCCGAACAACCCAAACAAGGGGGCTATCCCGACACACATTTTGATAGTATTGAGATTTCTATCAAGCCTAATTTCATTCTCAGAAATTAGCATGTATCTTATTGCCTTAGAATTCCAAGAACTTTTATCTGCCCTTTCATCCCATTGCAAAGTTGAATTTCCTAAATGATCTTTGTGTGAGATGTAGTAAAACCATAACCTCTCAAAGATTAAAAACCACATAACAAAGGCTAAGAGGCCAATAAGATACAAAACATCTCCTCCTCTTTGCATAAAAGCAAAGAGAGCATCTGAAAAGTTATAAAAAAACTGCATTCTTTATTCCTTCTAGATTTTACCTATTGGGCACCCTCTGAACGTTTTGCCGCCATTCCGGTACTGGATTCTTCTATAGTACCTAAAATACCGCGCGAAATATTATTGATGGTTGCGTACATAAAAGTTGTTGGAATAGCTACCATCAGACCTAGCCAAGTAGTTACTAGGGCTGTAGATATACCACTTGCCATGGTTTTAGGGTCACCTGTTCCAAATAGCGTTATCATCGTAAAAGTTTCGATCATACCTATGATAGTTCCAAAAAGACCCATAAGAGGGGCAACAACGGATACTATTTTTAATACCCAGTTCAGATTTTCTATACTTGGTCTTTCTTTAAGAATCTGTTCTGCCATCTTGAGTTCTAATGTCTCAGTATCAGCACCTTTATCATCTTCAGCTATTTTTAGAATCCTACCAAGAGGATTATCATTGTTTAATGTAGCGGAACCGGTTTGAGCTATAACTGAACCTCTTATCCCCCAAAGGACGTAGAATCTCCATATAAATAGCAATGTAGCAAGAACACCAATAATCATAAGAGTTCGTCCTACCAGTCCACCTTCTTGCATTTTTCCCCAAGTACTAGGCATAGAAATTAAACTAGCAAGTAAGGAACCTCCCTGAGGTCCAGTTGGATCAACTGCAAACTGAACTGGAAAAGTATCCCCGTTAAGTAAATCCGTTGATTGAGAGGTAAATCTTCCTGCAGGTTGAGAAGGTAATTCTGAATATGTACCTCTCGATGGTGAGTAGGTTAAATACTGACCATCAGAGACCACGTTGAAGTTCCCAACTCTCACCACGTCTCTACTTTCAACATTTCCATCTGTAGTAATTACATCTGCGCTAAATTTAACGACCTCACCAGAAGCGTTAATTTCTCTTTGCAACTCAAACCAAAGAGTTTCAAGCTCTTCAATAGATGCCAGTTTGATACCCTCATTCATTTTTGAACCAAGGTTTGTCATAAAGTCTTCTCTGCCTTTACCAAATTGAGCAGCTGTTATGGATTGCTCCATAATGTTACGAGCCTCTGTAGTGTTGCCAGCTAAATGTCCAAAAATTTCATTTAAGGAGCCTAGTCTTTCTCTAAGCTGCTCTTCTGCTACAACTAAAAGAGCTTCATTGGCTTCAAACTTTTGTTCTAATCTTGCAGCCTCTTTTTCTAACCTTGCCCTCTCAGCTTTAGCATCTGATAAAAGCTTAGCTTGTTTATTTTTCTCATTTCTAAACTGAGCTTCTCTTGCCCTTTGTTGTCTAGTGTCTGCAAATTGACCTTGTTTAACTATCTCAAGGAGCTCTTGTGGATTAGATGGTTGAACTACTTCTTCTTCAGTTTCTTCTGAAACAACAAAAGAAGACATAAGTCCAAAACTAAGGATAAATATATATAGTTTTAATTTATTCATTTTAGTTTGCCTCCGTTGGTGCAGGTAACGGCAATTCCATTAAGGCAACTGTTGCCAGCTTATTGGCTATTCTCAAACCTCTCTTAGTAGGGTTCCTATAACTATTATCTAGTTCTTCCCAGGCTCTAGCCTCATTATTCCAGGCATGCGTTTGAGTTTCATCAGCAGTTTGAAAAACCATTGCAAGTCTGCCTACTCGAAGAATATTACCTTCTCTTAATTCTCCATCTATAACGATGCTGTCTTTGTAAGCATCTATTTTTCTTCCATATTCAGCTTCTACATTGAAAGCTTCCAGTACTTGCCTTAGCCCTTCAGCAGGTGAAACGGTTGGATTGTCTAGTGCTGCTTTAGCAAAAGCTATACGCTCTTTTCTTTCTGATAAGTGAAAAGGAAGATCTAATTCAATAGATGTTTCTACACCTGCAAGCATCCTTCTAGTAAAAGGTGGAATCTGCCTTTGCATAACCTGAGCTTCCTTCATAGTCTTATCAATTTCTTTTAAGCGCTCTTCTTGACGCTGTATCTGCTGCCTCATTTGAGCGTTATATACTCTTAAGCCTTCAATTTGTTTGCTTACTGTCTTAAATTCACTAACGATTACAGAAGTCTGTTCTTCCATTTCATCGATTTTTGATTGAGATGTCTTTTCTGCTGCTTGTCTGGATTGACCAACATCCAACAAAGGTTGAATTTGATCAGCTAAGATCAAACTGGAAACAGATATTCCAGCCAGCATAAAAACAAATTTGAAAAGACGCGTCATAGCTATCTCCTAATTTCTAAAAATTCTTATTTAATACACTCGCAAAGTAGATGAAACTTAAGTGTTTTGCAACCACATTATTTCACCTTCCCCATTACGAACGGGTAAACTATAGAGACAAATAACTCGTATTGCAACGCAAAACAAGAGACACAAAGTAAAATAATGAATCATGTCAAATTTTGAATTCTTAATAATTCTTTTTATTTTTAATTTTTCTTCTTTTTTAATTATTTTTTTTAGGAGTTTATTAAAAAAGAGTCCAAGATTATTAATTAAATATCTTTTCTTGCCTATTCTCCTGACATTGCCATTAAGTCTTTTTTTACAAAGTAATCTAAGTATCTCTGACATATCTTCTAGACAACTGATAGCAAACATATTGATTTTGTTCTGGTGCCTTAAATCTTTTAGCACCTACAATTCTCTAAAAAAAATATTACTAAATGACTTGTTGGATGGTTTAAGAGAATCCATCTTACGAAAAGAATTTCTGAAAATTATATGGTCACTTTTAAAAGTATCGTCCATACAATTCATTTGTTTCAGTTCACTTTTTTCTATCAATTATCTCTCAGGATATTCCGAGCTTAAAATACTAGATATTCTAGGTATCTTTGTATGCATCTTTGGAATAATAATTGAGTTGCTGAGCGAAAGAGAGCTCAAGGTATCTTCAAATAATAAATCAAAAATTGTAATAACTGGACCATGGTCTTTTGTCAGGCACCCTAATCTTGTAGGCATATTTTTTGTCTTCTTAGGGGTTCAAATGCTAGCTCTTAATGCCGTAGGTTCTGATTGGTCTCTGCTAGGTCTCTTCTTTTTATCTTTTATCATCTTTAAGGGACTGTTACCTAAAACTGAAAATAAGCTTAATCTTAAATATTCAGAATATTCTAAGTATATGGAAACCGTGCCTAAATTCTTCACCTTAAAATTAAAATGAATAATGCATAAACTTATCCCGCACATATTTTTAACATTCTTTCTAGGTGCACTAGCAAATAGTCGAGTGCGTTTCCTGAAAAACATTCTTATAAGGATATTTATATCTATATATAAACCAAATATGGATGAAGCTATCCATTCAGATATCAATAAATACACTTGTTATAATGATTTTTTTACAAGACGGCTTAAAGAAGGTGCTAGAAAAATTGACTCTTCCAATAATGTTTTCATTTCTCCTGTAGATGGCGAAATAGTTGACCATGGGCAAATAAAAGGTGGGCAACTTATACAGGCAAAAGATTATAAATATTCTCTTAATGACCTCACGGGTAAGGATTTTGAGGAAAACTTAGATGAAGGTTACTTCATAACAATATACTTGGCCCCAACAGATTACCACAGGATACATTGTCCTTTTGAAGGGAAAATAACCACCTCAAGACACTTAGGTAAATCATTATTTAGTGTCAACAAAGCTGCTCAAGATTCCATTCCTAATCTGTATATAAAGAATGAGAGGTCTGTTATAGAAATAGATTCTGAAGAATTTACATATACCATTGTTTCAGTGGGGGCCTCGGTTGTTGGCAGTATAGTGCCTTATTGGAGTGGCAGAGAAAGGATAACAAGAAATGAGCTGATAGAGGATTGGAATAATGGACCTACTGAAAAAACTAAGATTCGAAAAGGAGATGAACTTGCACACTTCAGAATGGGGTCAACAGTAATAATCGTCTTTAAAAATGCAAAGAATATCGATTTAGATTCCTTGAAAGAAAATATGCGAGTAAAATTCGGTGATAAATTGCTTTCGTTAAAAAATATATAGGAAAAAAATTGGTAACTTATTCAACTAGCGACTTCAAAGTAGGCTTAAAAATAATCATTGATAATGATCCTTGCGTAATTATTGAAGAAGAATTCAATAAACCTGGTAAGGGGCAAGCATTTAGCAAGATTAAATTTAGAAATTATCTAACAGGAAGGGTTGGAGAGAAAACTTGCAAGGTGGGAGAGTCCTTGCAAGCAGCAGACGTCGAAGAGCTTGATATGCAATTTCTATATAGTGATGGAAATACGTGGTTTTTTATGCATCCAGATACTTACGAGCAGGTGCCCGTAAATACTGAGATATTAGGTGAATTAGAAAAATGGGTGACTGAAGAAGACGTATGTAAAGTTCTTTTATGGAATGAAAACCCAATTTCTGTTCTTGCACCTACTTTTGTTGATCTAGAAGTGACTGAAACTGATCCGGGTGTGAAGGGAGATACTGCCACTGGAGGATCTAAGCCCGCAACACTTTCTACGGGGGCTGTGATAAAAGTTCCTCTTTTTGTCTCTGCAGGCGAAGTTGTAACGATCGACACAAGAAATGGTGAATATCAAGGTCGTAAATAGACTGTTAAATGAAAGAAAAAATTCAAGATAGTCTTAAAGGAATACTGAGCGATTTATATGACAATTCGGATTTTAATGTTGATCAGTATGTTATCAATATTCAAGAAAATAAAGAAAAAGAACATGGCGATCTAGCTTCTAATATAGCTCTCATTCTAGCTAAACCACTTAAAAAGCAACCTAAAGAAATAGCAAATGAAGTTATAGAACAATTCGTTGTTGATAAAGATATTACAAAGGTAGAAGTTGCAGGACCTGGATTCATAAACTTTTTCTTATCAAAGAGTTCTCATGGTGAGGTGCTCAAAGATATCCTTGCACATAAAGATAATTTTGGAAAAGTTCAATCTAATAACAAAAAAATTCTAATTGAGTATGTATCGAGTAATCCCACTGGTCCCTTGCATGTAGGTCATGGAAGAGGAGCGGTATTCGGATCAGTTTTATCAAGACTCCTCAAAGAAGCAGGTTTTGAAGTTGATGAAGAGTACTATGTTAATGACTTTGGCAGACAAATGAATATTTTGTCTACAAGTCTATGGATAAGATATGCGCAACTCTTCGATGATCAAATTAAAATGATAAAAAATGGGTATCAAGGCGACTATCTAATCTCAGTAGCGAAAAAGTTAAAAGAAATTAAATCAGACCAGTTTTATAAGGACAAGGGCATTATCTCTAATCTCTTAAACTCCAACAGAGAATTAGACGATGAAACCTTCACAGACCTCTTAATTGACACCATAAAAACTGAACTTGATAGTAATTTCGTTTATTTAAGAAATTTCGCTTTAGATGAGATTATAGACCTAATTAAAAAAGATCTAATTGACTTCGGGGTCGACCATAACAAATGGTTTTATGAATCTTCTCTCTATCAAGAGAAAGAAGGTGCAGAAAGCAAAGTTGATAAAGCTATCAATAATCTTAAGTCTAATAAGTTCATCTATGAAAAAGATGATGCTATATGGTTTAAATCTTCTGACTTTGGAGATGACAAAGACAGAGTATTAAGGAGAAGTAATGGAGAATATACTTACTTTGCTTCTGATGTTGCCTACCATTTAGATAAATATGATAGGGGGTACGATAGAGTAATTAATATTTGGGGTTCTGATCATCATGGCTATTTACCAAGAGTAAGGGCTGCTATGGAAGCTAGCAAAAGAAATATTGAGAAACTTGAAGTTGTTTTTATTCAATTTGCCAACCTTATCAGACAAGGTAAAAAAGTAACCATGTCCACTAGAAGTGGAGAATTTATAACTTTAAAAGAGCTTGTAGAGGAGGTTACTAGCGAAGCAGCAAGGTTTTTTTATATAAACCGGAAGGCTGATCAACATTTAGATTTTGATTTAGATTTGGCTAAAGAACAATCAAAAGATAATCCGCTTTATTACATCCAATACGCACATGCTCGTATATGTAGCGTTCTACGAAAATCGGATGTACAGGAAGATAAACTTAATAAATGTGATCTAGCTTTATTAGATTCTGATAAAGAAGTTGAGATACAAAAAATGCTCAAGCAATACCCCGCTTTAATAGAAAGAGCAGCACTCTCAAGTGAACCTCATCTAATCTGTTATTACCTTAAAGATTTAGCCAGTATTTTTCATAGCTACTACAATAGTGAGAAATTCCTAGTTGAAAATCAAGATCTCATGAATTCCAGATTATATTTATTAACGGGGGTCAAGCAGGTTATATCTAATGGACTCTCTGTATTAGGAATTAGTGCTCCTCAAGAGATGTAAAGCAGTGATCTCAACCAATATCCAGAAAATTAATTCAGAAATTAAAAAAAACTGTGAGCTTTCGGGCAGAAATCCAGAGAAGCTAGTATTAATTGGTGCAAGTAAATCTCAACCCGTAGAAAAAATTCAAGAAGCTTATGAAGCAGGACTAAAGAATTTTGGTGAAAATTACCTTCAAGAGGCAGAGAGCAAAATAGGGAATTTAAGTGAGACTATTATTTGGCATTTTATAGGCTCCATACAATCGAGAAAAGCAAAGAAAATTGCTGAAATTTTCGATTGGGTGCATACCTTAGATAGCATAAAAGTTGCAAAAAAACTTAATGATTCACGGCCCAAATCTAAAGGCGCTCTTAATGTCTGTATTCAATTAAACATTGACTTAGAAGAAACTAAATCAGGAATATATGAAGAAGACCTTGAGCACTTTTTAGAAGAGATGCTAAGTCTAGAAAATATCAAAGTTCGAGGGCTTATGGTAATTCCGAGACCAAGAGAAACTTTAGAGGAACAAATAGAAATTTTTAGGAAAATAGAGAAAATATATTCCTCATTCTCCAACAAAGTAATTAGATTTGATACTTTGTCAATGGGCATGTCTTCAGATTATGGTGCGGCGATCCAAGAAGGCGCTACAATGATAAGAATAGGAACAGGTATATTTGGCCCTAGAAAATGAAAGAAATTAACGAGGTAATAGGTTTTATAGGTGCCGGCAATATGGCAACTGCTTTAATATCGGGCTTAGTTAATGGCAGGCATGATCCATCAAGAATTATTGCTTCCTCTCCAGAGGAAGAGCACTTAAAAAAACTTTCCAATGAATATGGAATAAATACAACACATAATAATCTTGAAATATTGGAGTTAGCTGATGTAGTCATTTTGGCGGTCAAACCAAATATCATTAGCTCTGTCTTAGAAGAAATCAAGAAAAAGACTCTTCAAAAAGACCATCTTTTCATTTCTATAGCAGCGGGTATAAAAATAGAAAAGCTTGAATCACTTTTAAAAGAATCTGCAAGAGTAATAAGAGCAATGCCGAATACTCCAGCCAGTATCATGGAAGGGGTAACAGCAATAGCACCTAATAAAAACGCTAGACCATTAGATATAGAAAATGCGAAATTACTATTTGAATCTGTAGGTACAGTGGCTGAAATAAAGGAAAAAGATATAGATATTTTTACGGCATTAATTGGCTCTGGTCCGGCATATGTTTTTTATCTAATAGAATCCTTACTGGAATCCTCAGAGAGCCTTGAACTTCCAAAAGAGGAAAAAATAAATTTACTTGCTTCAATGATTGCAGGCTCTGCAAACCTTGCAAAACAAGTAGAGGATTCGCCCGAGTCCTTAAGGAAAAAGGTCACTTCTCCGGGGGGAGTTACCCAAAGAGCAATTGAGGAATTTGAAATAAATAATCTTAAAAATCTTATTAAGAAGTCGATGAAAGTGGCCGAAAAAAAATCAATTGAACTAGGAGAAAGTTAATGTCCGAAGCAACTTTTTTCCTTTTCAAGGCATTAATGGATGTTTTTACAGTTGGTGTTGTCTTTAATTTCTTATTTCGTTTACTGAAGGTTGATTACTATAATCCCCTTGTGCAGGGAATCATAAGAGCTGTTGATTTACCAAGCCAAGTTTTAAGATCTGTATTAAAACCTTTTAGAAATATTGATCTATCATCTTTTTTAGTAGCTGTATTCATCCAGGCTGGAGCGTTTTACTTGGCAGCAATAGCCGGTTCGATAGACTACGAACCATTAAAAATTCTTATGTGGTCATCTTACTCTGTCATTCTTTTAGTGCTAAAAATGATTTGGTGGATTCTCCTCGGCGGCATAATTCTAAGTTTTATAGCCAGTACTAATTTTCATCCTGCTATTGTCTTAATTAGACAAATGTCTGATACGCTTTTTAATCCTTTTAGAGTCTTTTTACCTCCAATGGGAGGACTAGACTTCTCACCAATATTTGCATTTATTGCTCTAAACTTCTTGCAAGCAATTTTTGTCCAATTCGCTATAGAATCAGGTTTGCCTGTGTGGCTGTCTGTTGGTTTCTAGCATTTTATTCAATATAATATTCTTTTCGCCGATTTGACATAGCTTGCGGGCGTTTAATTGAAATACAGCTAATGCATTAAATTAAACCTGTTTAGCAAAGGCGAACAGGTTTTTTTATGGATGATTCATTAGATTTTGTAGAAGCTAGCAAGATTACTTTAAACGGTAGTCTTGATCTCGAGTGTGGAAAAACTCTTAAAACTGTGGAGCTGGTATACGAAACGTATGGATCTCTAAATTCTGATGCATCAAATGCAATACTGATTTGCCATGCTCTCAGTGGCAATCATCATGCAGCAGGAAAATATAAGGGAGATAAGCGACCTGGTTGGTGGGATTCTTTAATAGGTCCTGGTAAAGCTATAGATACAAATAAATTTTTTGTTGTTTGCCCAAATAATATAGGAGGCTGTCATGGCTCTATTGGCCCATCATCAATCAATAGCGAAACTGGAGATTATTTTGGGCCTGACTTTCCGATTATTACAGTTAAAGACTGGGTAAGATCACAGGCAATGCTATCAGACTGTATGGGGATAGATAGATGGCATGCAGTAGTTGGAGGCAGCTTGGGGGGAATGCAAGCACTTGAATGGTCTCGTCTCTTTCCGAAAAGGATAAAAAAAGCAGGAATTATTGCAGCAGCTCCAAAATTGAGTGCGCAAAATATAGCTTTCAATGAAGTAGCTAGACAGGCGATAGTAAACGATCCAGATTTCAATGAAGGAAGATATCTTGATAAAAATACATCTCCGAAACAGGGTTTGAAATTAGCTCGAATGGTGGGCCATATAACCTATCTTTCCGAAGAAGCCATGAGAAGTAAGTTTGGAAGAGAGTTAAGAGAGGAAAAATTAAATTTTGGCTTTGATGCTGAATTTGAAATTGAAAGCTACTTAAGATATCAAGGTGACGTTTTTTCAGAAAACTTTGATGCTAACACTTACCTCATAATGACTAAAGTTTTGGATTATTTTGATCCTGCAAGTGAATGTAATGGAGAGCTCGCTGATGCATTCAAAAGTATTGAAGCTCAAATATTAGTCGTATCCTTCTCTACAGATTGGCGATTCTCTCCTGAAAGGTCAAAAGAAATCGTTAATGCTCTTATTGAAGCTAAGAAGAATGTAAGCTACTTAGAAATTAATAGTCCTCATGGTCATGACTCTTTCTTATTTAATGAACAAGATTATGTAAAAGGCTTGGCATCATTTTTAAAAAATTAAATGGATACCATTGAAGTAATAAAAAATTGGATAGATAAGGAATCTCAAGTCCTTGATCTGGGTTGTGGCGATGGAAATATCTTAAATATTCTTACCAAAGAATTAGGAGTAACTGCACTTGGGGTAGAAATAAACCAAGAAAATTTAAATGAATGTATTAATTTGGGACTCAATGTCATACAGCAAAACATTGATGAAGGTTTAAGTAATTTTAGTAACAAAAGCTTTGATGTAGTTATTATGAGCCAAACTATTCAAGTACTTAAAGAGCCTAAACAGGCTTTATTAGAGGTGACCAGGATAGGGAAAGAGAGTATCGTTACTATTCCAAATTTTGGCCACTGGGCAACAAGACTAAATTTATTACTTTCTGGAAGAATGCCGGTTACGGGAGCGTTACCTAATAATTGGTACGACACAGAAAACATTCATCTATGTACCATTAAAGACTTCGAAGTGCTCTGCTCTGAATGTGGTATAGATATTTTAGAAAAACGCTTTTTTAACGGTTCAGGGAAAGAGAAGGGTCTTACTCAAATCGTTCCTAATGCCTTTGCCGCAACGGCAATCTATAAAATTTCTAAATGAAATTAGTTGTTGCAACAAAGAATCAAGGTAAATTAAAAGAATTCAAACAATTAGCTGAGGAATCGCCTTACAAATTTATTCCAATCCCTGAATATATAGAAGATCTCCCGCCTGAAACAGGGAATACCTTCTATGATAATGCCCTCATAAAGGCAAAATTTATTTCAGATAGTCTCGGAATTCCTGCAATAGGAGATGACTCGGGATTAGAAGTCGATGCTTTGAATGGAGATCCAGGAATATTCTCTGCTAGGTATTCTGAAACAGGCTTAGATAAAGACAATTGCTTGAAACTGCTTAGTAATTTAAAGGAAATACAAGCTCCACTAAGGTCAGCGAGATTTAAGTGCTGCCTGGTAGCTTATTTTGAAGGAAAGATCATAAAAAGCTATGGAACATTAGAAGGAAAAATAGCAGAGAACTTTAAAGGCTCAAATGGATTTGGGTATGACCCTATTTTTGTTACCGCGAGTGGATTGCACTTAGCAGAAATGGATAAGAAAGAAAAAAATAAAATATCACATAGGTCTGAAGCCTTTAGGCTTCTGCTTAAAGATTTACCTCAGTTATTTATATAATCTTTTCTAGAATTAGTTCATTCAATTTTCTGCCAGAAGCTAAAGCTTTCCTTTCAAATGAAGTCTGGGGTAGATCTACTAAGTAATTTTCTAACTCTCTCTTTTCTATAACTCTCCATTCATTATTTTTAAAAAGTAACTTACTAGCTTCCTGAAAATAATGCTCCCAATCAGATTTAAAATAAAAAACACTCCCTACCTTAAGTTTCTTATTTAACAGATCAATGAAGTCCTTTTGTAATAATCTTCGTTTGTGATGTTTGCGCTTTGGCCAAGGATCAGGATAAAACATGAGTATTAAATTAAAACAATCGTCAGGGACCCTCTCTTTCAAAAATGGGACTACATCTTCGTTAAGAATACTGATGTTATTCAGACTCTCCTCATCAGCCTTACTAAGCAGAGAACCTATACCTGACAGATAAACCTCTGCTCCTAAAACTGACATTTCAGGCTTTGTTTTAGCTAGGTGAATTGTAGTCTCACCCGCTCCAAACCCTATGTCTAAAGCAGAAGGTTTTTCAGCCCAAGAGGACTCTAAATTTCGACTACCATCTATGACAAATCTTCCCCAAAGCTCATTAATAGCTCTTTTTTGATTAGAGGTAATTCTTCCTTTTCTGAGGACAAAGCTTTTTAATCGATCTTGGATAAGCATGCTAATCTTCAGGAGAGAAGGCTTGCTTAATTTTTTTCATCGCATTTTTTTCAATTTGCCTTATGCGCTCTGCAGAAATATTATATTTATCTGCAAGCTCATGAAGGGTTAGCTTTTCATCAGCCAACCATCTATCTTGAAGTATATCTCTACTTCTATCATCTAATTGATTGATGGCACCATATAGTTGATCAGCATTAGTTTCATTTATAGTGTCTTTCTCAAATATTTCTGCTGGATTAGCTTCTGTATCTTCCAAAAATTGTGATGGAGCATAGGAAGCTTCTTCATCATCAGACTCAGATAGGGGATCAAAAGACATATCAATTCCACTTAACCTTTTTTCCATTTCCCTTACTTCGGAAGTCTTTACTCCTAGGTCTTTTGCCATTAATTCCACTTCTTCCTCTGTTAGCCAGCCCAGTCCTTTCTTTTTACTTCTTAAGTTAAAAAATAATTTTCTTTGAGCTTTGGTAGTGGCTACTTTTACAATTTTCCAGTTCTTAAGTACGTACTCATGTATCTCTGCTTTAATCCAATGAACGGCGTATGAAACTAACCTAACACCCGTTTCAGGATTAAACTTTCTTATTGCTTTCATTAAGCCGACATTACCTTCTTGAATAAGATCTGCTTCAGATAGGCCATATCCTGAATAGGTCTTCGCTATGTATATTACAAACCTCAGATGAGCTAGAACTAGCTTTCGGGCTGCATCTAAGTCATTTCTGTAATATAAATCTTCTGCAAGCTTCTTTTCCTCTTCAGAAGTTAATATCCCAATACTATGAACTGAATTAATGTATGCCTGAAGGTCTCCTCCAGGAGATAACATCTCCATCTCTTGAAGAGCTGTACCTGCAGAATTTTCACTTTTAAGCTCTTTTTTAGGCATAATCAAAGCGAATTTTACATTTATAGTGAATATAGGTGCAAATTTAGGTAATTTACAGAGAATTAATCTAGAAATAGATCTATGGAACAATATGAAAGCCGTTCGAATAATAAATAAGAAGTTAGTAATTGAAGAAACTGAAAAGCCAATCCCAAAAGATGATGAAGTGCTCATAAAAGTGAAAGCAGCGGGCCTGAATAGAGCTGATATAGCACAAAAAAATGGCCTTTACCCTCCTCCCCCTGGAGCAAGTGAAATATTAGGACTTGAATGTAGCGGAATTATTGAAGCAGTTGGGACAAAAGTTACCTCAAAGAAACCTGGAGATGAGGTAATTGCATTACTTGCTGGCGGAGGTTACGCCGAATATGTTGCTTGTCCTGAATTTCATGCCATCAAAAAACCAATCAGCATTGACTGGTTCGACGCTGCTTCCATACCAGAGGTCTATGCAACTTGTTGGTTAAATCTATTTATAGAAGCCTCTATGCAAGCAGGAGATAAAGTAGTATTTCACGCAGGCGCAAGTGGTATTGGAACAGCCGGCGTACAGCTTGCTAAGGCTTTTGGTTGCGAAAGTTTTGTAAGTGCTGGATCTAAAGAAAAAATAGATTTTTGTTTAAACTTAGGTGCCTCTTCTGGAGAAATTAGATCTGAAGATATATTCACAAAGATTCAAGCTTGGGCCCCGCAAGGAGTAGATATAATTCTTGATCCAGTTGGTGCTAATTATTTTGAGAAAAATCTAAGTGTTCTAGGAATGGAAGGCAGGCTAGTTATCATAGGACTTATGGGAGGTGCGCAATCTAATATAAATCTGGGCCACTTAATGATCAAAAGACAGCGGGTAATAGGTTCAACTATACGTGCCAGGAGTAAAGAAATAAAAAATGAAGTTATGAAAGCTCTGGAAGATAAAGTATTACCGCTTTTTGATTCAGGTGTACTCAAACCTATTGTCCATCAGGTTTTGCCTTTATCAGATTGTACGAAAGCTCATGAAATTATGGAGTCCAATGAGAATATAGGGAAAATTATTCTTAATCTAGAATAGTTCTTCAAATAGAATTTTCCAGGGATAAGTCGGATCGCCTGAACAAAAAAACAAAGGGTTCTTTTTCTCAGATATAAATTCATATTGCAGAGGTTTACCACTTAGATCAGAAACTATCCCTCCAGATGCCTCCACTACTGCTTGACCTGCAGCTATATCCCACTGATAGGTGGGACCTAATCTACTGTAAATATTTGCCCTACCCTCTGCAACACGACACAATTTTAATGAACTGCCAGTTGGTAACTCTTCAACTGATTTAAACTTCTCTCTACAAAGATCTATAAATAGTTGATCTTTTTCACTTTTGTGGCTCTTACTTACTGTTACTAGGCAGTGCCCTTGGGACTGCTCTTGTGAGCTAATAGAAATTTTATCTTCATTAACTATCTTGTAAGCTGCACCAGCAAAACCCATGAATGTTTCGCAAATTGCTGGAGCTGAGACAACCCCCAAGATGGGCTTACCTTTTTCAATCAGAGCAACATTAACTGTAAATTCTCCATTTTTATTAATAAACTCTTTTGTACCATCTAGGGGGTCAATTAACCAAAATTTTTCCAAGCTACTATCTTGACTATCTCCCTCTTCAGATAGTACAGGAATACTAGAGTCGATCGACGTCAGGCAAGAGAAAAGAACTTCATGAGATTTCTTATCGGCGATCGTAACTGGGGAACCGTCACTCTTATCTTCTACAATAAAGCTTTCAGAGTTATAAATATCCATAACTTCATTTGAAGCTAACTCCACCGCCTTAATAACTTGATCCGAGAATTCTGTTAATTGTGAAACTTCCATTTCTTGAAACTATGTTTTCTTCTACAATATATCATCCAAAGATCATATAAAAAATTAATATGCAAAATAAAGACAAGTTAATAGAAAGTGCTCAAGAATTAAAAAGAGGTTTAGATCTGCTTAGCAGGGACAGGAAAGTTGTCATGCCTCATAATAAAGCCTTTGATCATGTAGATCAGCTTAAGGTAAAAGTTGATGAGATTATCAATTTGGCAGAGACTGTCTAGCAATAAGGAGATAAAAATGGAATACACATGCTTTGAAGTAGAAATAAAAGACAAAATAGCTCATATAAAAATGTCGAGACCAGACGAATTTAATTCAATGAATAAGGCTTTCTGGTCAGAACTCCCCCACCTGGTAGAAAGCATATCAGATGATGCGTCAGCTCGAGTCATTGTCCTCTCCGGAGAAGGAAAACACTTTTGTGCAGGAATGGACTTGGCAAATTTTTCACCTTCTGACAAACAGCCTAATGCCCATATGGGAATGAGAAAAGAATCTGGCTACAGGGTCACTCTCGATCTGCAACATACAATTACTTGCTTAGAGAAAGCCAGAATACCAGTGATAGCAGCTGTTCAAGGTGCTTGTGTAGGAGGAGGAGTTGATCTAGCAACTGCTACAGATATGAGATATTGCACAAAAGATGCATTCTTTTGTATTCAGGAAATAAATATTGGAATGGCAGCCGATGTAGGAACCCTACAAAGAATACCAAGACTTATACCCGAAGGCGTGGTTAGAGAGTTAGCATATACTGGTAGAAGATTCTTGCCAGAAGAGGCAATGAAGCATGGACTGGTAAATCAAATCTTTGAAAATAAAGACGAGATGATGGAAAAAGTTATGGAAGTAGCTGCTGATATTGCTTCTAAAGGTCCACTTGCTATAGCGGGAACAAAAGAATCTCTCAATTATGGAAGAGACCATACAATTGAAGAGGCTCTTAATCATATAGCTTTATGGAATACAGCGGTCGGAATAGGCGATGAAATGTCAGTAGCTTTTAAAGCAAAAGCGGACAATACTGAACCAGATTTTGAAGATATGCTTCCTCGAAGAAAATATTTAGATGGAGAAGTTGGCGTTTAGTTTTTCCTTAAAAAAACTGGCGAATTTTCTTTAGATTCTTTCTTGCTGTAACGATAGCCGTCAAGATTAAAATCCATAAGGTCTTCAGACTTCTTGATTTTATTTTGGATAATAAAACGCGACATTAAACCTCGAGCCTTTTTGGCAAAAAAGCTTACGATCTTGTACTGCCCATTTTTATAGTCTTTAAACACTGGATTAATAATTGGAAGATTTATTTGATCTGTTTTAAGAACTGAGAAGTATTCTACCGAAGCTAGATTAACTATGGCTTTAGAACGATTATCCATTGCCAAGTCATTCACTAACTCTGTTACTTTAGAGCCCCAGAATTCATATAAATTATTTCCGCGTTTATTTTTCATCTTCGTCCCCATTTCTAATCGATAGGGATACATTAAATCAAGTGGTTTTAACAATCCGTATAGTCCAGATAATATACAAAGATTTTTATTGGCATACTTTATTTCTGATTTTGAAAGTGAGCTGGCGTCTAAGCCCTGATAAACATCTCCTTTAAAAGCAAAGATAGCCTGTCTGGCACTATCTGATGGTTTTGTAGGCCTTGTCCAATTCATATTTCTATCAAAATTGAGAAGAGACAATTTTTCACTTAACCCCATAAGGGAAGAAAGATCATCAGGATTCTTTTGCTGAAGTTCTTTAATTAATAATTCACTATCAGAAAGGAGAGGTGCTACAGAAAAATCTTTTACATCTAATTCAGACTCATAATCTAGAGTCTTAGCTGGTGACACTAAAATTAACATTAACTCAAACCTAAGACCAATTTAGCCATTATATTTCTTTGAATTTCATTAGAGCCCGCGTAAATACTGGCCTTTCTATAATTGAAATATCTAGGAGCCGCTGTATTTGCAAATCTACTGCCTATAGCAGGTTCATTATTGCCAATTTCAGGCCCTGGGTTATTAAATGGAATACCGTAATATCCAACTAATTCAACAGCCAATTCTGTTATAGCCTGCCCTATCTCAGTACCTCTTGTTTTTAGCAATGAAGACTCTGGTCCCACATTCTGGCCAGCTGATAAGCTTCCTAATATTCTAAGCTCTGTTGCTTCCATTGCATTAATTTGAACTTCAAGTTTTGCAACCGATTCCATAAAACTTAGATCTTCTGATAACTTAGCTCCACTAGCATCTTCCGCTTCAGCCTTCGCCTTTATCTGTTGCAGTTGTTGATAGAGTTCAGACGAATAACCATTACCTCTTTCAAACTCAAGAAGGTATTTTGCGTAAGTCCATCCTTTACCTTCTTCTCCAATTAAATTCTCTTTAGGCACTTTTACGTCTTCAAAAAAGACTGTGTTTACTTCATGGTGACCTATTGGTGTGTTATCCAGAGTGTTTATAGGTTGAACTTCAATGCCTTCCGAATGCATATCAATGAGTAAAAAAGAAATACCTTTCTGTCTAATATCTTCCTGACTAGTTCTGACTAAACAAAAAATCATATCAGCATGCTGGGCCATGGTAGTCCAAGTTTTAGCGCCATTAACCAAATAATGATCCCCTTTATCTTCGGCCTTAGTTTTTAAGGACGCTAGATCCGAACCCGAACCAGGTTCTGAATAACCCTGACACCACCATACTTTAGAAGATAAGATGTCAGGAAGATATTTACTTTTCTGTTCGTCAGATCCAAAAGCCATGATTACAGGAGCCACCATCGATATCCCAAAAGCAGTAAAACCTGGAGCTCTGGCTGCGGCCATTTCTTTACTAAAAAGATACTTTTGGGATGCTGTAAAAGAAGCACCGCCATATTCTTTAGGCCAATTTATACCTGCCCAACCTTTTTCATAAAGTGCCTGTTGCCATTGAACATGTTCTTCTTTAGTTACATGGCCGTTTGGTGCATTAGTGAGCCTTTCTTTCATATCTTCCGGATAGTTATCTTTAATCCAGTCTCTAACTTCCTTTTGAAAATCTAGTTCTTCTTGTGTAAATTGTAAGTTCATATATACCTCTCCTTAATTATAATTCAAATACCCATTAAGAAAAAATAGATTAGCTTTGGAAAAAATCAGCTCATACTTAGATAACTTCTCTGAACTAACAGGAAAAGTCTGCTCATGGTTCGTAGCCATAATGGTTCTAGTAACTTGCCTTGTTGTAATTATGAGATATGGACTTGATATGGGTTCAGTTTTTTTACAAGACGTTGTTCTGTATCTTCATGGAGGCTTATTTCTTCTTGGTGCTGCCTTTGCTCTCAAAAGAGGAGCACATGTAAGGGTAGATATCTTTTATAGGAACTTTAGTGAATCTAGAAAAGCTCTTGTAGATTTATTAGGAAATCTAATTTTTCTTCAACCAGTTTGCTGGACAATTCTTCTCTATTCATGGGGTTATGTGGAATTTTCATGGAGAATTATGGAAGTCTCTCCCGAACCAGACGGACTCCCTTTTGTTTATATTCAAAAATCACTGCTTATTGCCGTAGCAATATTGCTTTCACTGCAGAGCTTTTCTGAAATTTTGAAGTCTTACTTAACTATCAAGCACCATGGTTGAATTTATTCCTCTATTGATGTTTGGTGTAATTTGCCTAGTTTTGCTTGCAGGATTTCCTGTTGCCTTTTCTTTAGCCGGTACAGCACTTATTTTTGCGGGGGTTGGAGTTTTAACAGGAACATTTGAAAGCGCCTTCTTAGGCGCTATTCCAAATAGACTTTATGGAGATATGACTAACATGACCCTAGTCGCAGTGCCCTTATTTGTCTTCATGGGAGTATTGCTCGAAAAATCTAATCTTGCTCAAGATTTGTTAAGTAATATGTCTGAGGTCATTGGTGGTTTTAGGGGAAGTTTGGCCATATCGGTAATTTTTGTTGGAGCGTTAATCGCAGCCAGTACGGGTATTGTGGGAGCAACAGTTATAGCCATGGGGTTAATCTCATTACCTATAATGTTATCTAGAAATTATGATCCTAGTCTTTCTGCAGGAACTATTTGTGCAACAGGAACTTTAGGACAAATAATACCTCCATCAATAGCCTTAGTAATTTTAGGTGATGTCCTATCCGCTGCTTACCAACAATCTCAATTAAGTATTGGTAATTTCTCTGCCCGCACAGTCTCTGTTGGTGATCTATTCATGGGAGCAATTATTCCAGGTCTGATCCTAGTATTTTGCTATGCATTCTATGTAATTATTAGAGCTTACCTTTCTCCAAAAATGGCTCCTTCACAAGAGGTAACAATTGTTTCTGGTAGATGGAGAATAATGCTTACATCCCTGTTGCCTCCTTTTGTTCTAATAACCTCAGTATTAGGATCTATTCTTCTTGGTATTGCAACACCGACTGAAGCTGCTGGAGTCGGAGCGCTGGGAGCAGTTCTTCTTGCGATCAGTAAAAGCAGTCTAACTATAAAGAATTTAACTGAAGCTGTAGAAACAACTGCAGAGATTACAGCGATGGTATTCATGATTCTTCTAGGATCTTCTATTTTCTCCTTAGTATTTAGAGGTTTTGGTGGAGATGACCTTATAACTGGTATTTTTTCAGAATTACCTGGAGGCGCTTTCGGCGCTGTCTTGGTAGTAATGATTATTATTTTCCTTTTAGGTTTTATTTTAGATTTTATTCAAATCACTCTAGTTGTTGTTCCTATAGTTGGACCTGCACTATTAATGTTAGGAGTAGATCCTATTTGGTTGGGCATAATGATAGCAATTAACCTTCAGACATCTTTTCTAACACCACCATTTGGTTTTGCTCTCTTTTATTTAAGAGGTGTGGCGCCGGATACACTTGCGACTAAGGATATATATAGAGGGGTTATTCCCTTCATACTCATTCAATTAGGAGTATTAATTGCCTTGGCAATATTTCCAGAGTTAGTCACTGCCTTGCCGCAGGCAGTTTATGGTAGCTAGTTTCTAGACAAGGTGGGCTATTCTATCTGCACGGTAAGATGAACGTACCATTGGACCAGAAGCTACTTCTAGAAATCCCATTCCTATGGCTAGGTCTTTAAAATATTCAAATTCTTCTGGTGTATACCATTTCTCAACTGGCAAATGATTTACTGTAGGCCTCATATATTGACCAAGCGTGAGAACATCGACACCTGTTGTTCTAATATCATCGAAAGTTTTTAATATTTCTTCTTCTGTTTCACCAAGTCCAACCATTAAACTTGTCTTTGTAATGACTGATGGTGAATGTTGCTTGGCATAGGATAGGACCTCCAAGGTCTGGTCATATCCTGCTCTAGGATCTCTTACTCTTTTGGTCAATCTGCTTACGGTTTCTAGATTTTGAGCAAACACTTCCAATTTAGAATTTAAAAGTATTTCTATAGATTGTTTATTACCTAAAAAATCAGGAACCAATGCTTCCACAATCACTTCGGGGGCTTTTTCTTTAATGGCCTGAATAGTATGAGAAAAGTGCTCTGCTCCTCCATCTCTTAAATCATCTCTGTTGACTGAAGTTAAAACTGCGTATTTTAAATTCATGTGCGCAATAGAGCTGGCAACTTTTATGGGTTCATCTTTATCTAAACTGCCCTTAGGATTTCCGGTATCTACAGCACAGAATCTGCAGGCACGAGTACAAACTGAACCAAGCAACATGAAAGTTGCCGTACCATGGCTCCAGCATTCTTGAATGTTTGGACACATTGCTTCTTCACATACAGTGTGCAACTTCTTTTCGGAAACAATACTCTTAAGTTCTCTGTATTTACTTGAATTTTGTGATTTTACTCTTAGCCAAGTAGGTTTTCTTTCAATTGGAATGTGTTTATTTGGATTTGGTTTTATGCCATTTTTTATAGCAACCACTCCATTTTCTTTGATAGTCTTAGTAGGTATCAAATTTTCCATTATGCTGCTTGAGAATAATGCTCTTTTAGCATATTCACCAAATCTTGTTTAATTTTATCCATCGAAATATTTTCCAGATCTTTTAGTTGTGTGACTTCTAAAGAGTCGATTCCACAAGTAACTATTCCATCAAATGGCTTTAGATCCATATCTATATTAAAACTTATACCGTGATAACAATGACCTTTTTTAATCTTTAATCCTATTGAGGCTATTTTTTTTCCTTGCACATAAATACCTGGAGCTCCAATTCTTCTTTTTGCATTTACTCCATATTTGCTTAGAAGGTTTATCATTACTTCCTCCAGCTCACAAATTAGTCTTTTAGGACCCCAACCAAGTCTCCTTAAGTTCAGTAAAAAATAGATCATCAGTTGACCGGGTCCATGATAAGTTACCTGACCTCCTCTATCGGTTCTAACTACTGGGATATTCTTGTTTGAAATAATGTTCTCTTCTTCTGCTGCATGCCCTAAAGTATAAACAGGATAATGTTCAGCAAACCATAACTCGTCAGGTTCACTTCCGGACTTTTGGTTTGTGACAACCTGCATTCGTTGCCACACATCCTGGTACTCTACTAATCCCAAATCTTTAATCTCTAAATTCTTCAATCTAATTCTCTTGTGTCGATGTATGCCTTTTCTGAGATTCTATGATAATTGATTACTTGCTCTTTAAATTCCGTATAAGATTTATAGACCTTTTGTGCCATTGGATCATCTTCAATAAAGTCTTCCATAACTTCATCTGTTATTTTCTTTAATTCTATAAGAACACTATCAGGCAACTTTCTGAGATCAACATCATGCTTCTCAATAAGTTCTGTAAGGGCTCTATTATTTCTTGCAGTATATTCATCGAGCATTTCTTGATTTGCAGACTTTGCAGCATATTTTATTATCGCCTTTAGATCATCTGGCAAAGTCTCAAAGGCCTCTTTATTAATGATAATTTCTAAAGTAGAGCCTGGCTCGTGCCACCCAGGATAGTAGTAATAATCAGCGACTTGATGAAAACCGAAAGTCAGATCATTGTAAGGGCCAACCCACTCTGCAGCATCGACTACACCTTGCTGCAAAGACAGAAATATTTCATTCCCAGGAAGGGTTACAGTTTCAGCACCTGCTCTAGTAAATACTTCACCTGCTAAACCGGGTATTCTCATCTTGAGCCCCTTTAGATCATTCAAAGAATTTATTTCTTTTTTAAACCATCCTGCCATTTGTACCCCCGAATTTCCTCCAGCTAACGGTATAAGATTAAAAGGTGCATATGCTTCTTCCCATAGCTCCATTCCTCCTCCATAGTGAAGCCAGCCATTCATTTCCTGTGCTGTCAGCCCAAAAGGAACTGCTGTAAAGAACTGAGAAGATTTGACTTTCCCCGTCCAGTAATAAGATGCGCCATGGCCAAGCTGTACATTTCCTTGAGAAACTGCATCAAAAACCCCCAAAGCAGGTACAAATTCTCCTGCTCCATAAACCTTGATCTGCATTCTTCCGCATGTCATCTCATCTACGTATTTAGAAAAGTTCTCCGGACCCATTCCTAGACCTGGGAAGTTCTTTGGCCAGGTAGTAACCATGGTCCACTTATAAGTCTTGCTACCGGCTGAAAAACAGCCCCCATCTTCGACAGGTAATTCTTTAGTTTCAGAACAAGAGATCATTATTAATGCGATCCCTACAGATAATATTCTTTTCATGTTTTTTGCCTTGTCTTATATATGTTGTAGTTTAGCGTAAGAAACCATAAGCCATTTAGTTTTACTAGAATCAAAATTTACTTCTACTCTTGCATTGGCACCTTCGCCCTCGTAATTCAGAATAACTCCTTCCCCGAAAGCTTCATGAAATACTCTCTGCCCTAACTTAAATTCAGTATCTGGAACTTCACCTGAAATTCTTTTTGAACTAGATTTAGAAGTTCTTGGGACATTACCTCCTGTTCTTACTTCTACAGTGAGCTCTTCAGGTATTTCTCTCAAAAATCTTGATGCGGGATTAAAATTCTCTGAACCATATAAATTTCTCATCTCGGCATGTGTTACAAATAATTTCTCCATTGATCTGGTCATGCCTACATAACAAAGTCTTCTTTCTTCTTGTAACTGATTTGGATCCTCTATAGATAATTTATGTGGAAAAAGACCTTCCTCAAATCCAGTTATAAAAACCAGAGGAAATTCTAATCCCTTTGCTGAATGCAGAGTCATAAGTTGTATTGCAGATTCATGTTCAGACGCTTGCGTCTCTCCAGCATCAAGTGCGGCATGGTCTATGAACATTTTTAAAGCACTCTCCTCTAATTCATCAAACGAGTCAGGCTCGAAATCCCTTGCCGCTCCTACTAATTCTGATAAGTTCTCAACTCTGGTTCTTCCTTTTTCTCCGGCTTCTTTCTTGTGATATTCAATAAGACCGCTTCTAGCAACTGTAATATCCACTATTTCTTTTAATTGTAAATCCTTAGTATCGTCTTCAAGACTATTAAAACTAGAGATAAACCCCTGAATAGCTTGAGAGGCTCTTGGAGTAAGTCCCCCTATATCAATTAACTCTTCACAAGCCTTCCAAAGAGAAATACTTTTTTCAGCTGCTTTAGCCCTAATAATATCAATAGTCTTAGCCCCTATTCCTCTAGGAGGGATATTAATAACCCTCTCAAAAGCAGCATCATCCTCTCTGCCAAACAGGAGTCTTAAGTAGCTCATGGCATTTTTTATCTCTGCTCTTTCGTAGAATCTTAAGCCTCCATATATCTTGTAAGGCAAAGATTCTCTAAGAATTGCTTCCTCCAATACTCTAGATTGAGCATTGGATCTATAGAGAATCGCTATTTCATCTAAGCTACGTCCCTGGTTAACCCAATTTTGAATACTTCCTACAACATACCTTGCTTCATCGTCTTCGTTGTAAGCTGAGTAAACGGAAATAGGCTCTCCTTCTTTCTGATCGGTCCAAAGTTCCTTACCCATCCGGCCTTGATTATTTTTTATGACTGCATTTGCAGCACTTAAAATAACTGAAGTTGACCTATAGTTTTGTTCAAGCCTTATGATTTCTGTATTTGTATAGTCCGTGGTGAATCTATTAATATTCTCACTTTTAGCCCCTCTCCATCCATAGATTGATTGATCATCATCTCCTACAGACATAAAACCAGCGCCACCATCCGCCAGTAATTTTAAAAATTGATATTGCACTTCATTGG
Source organism: Gammaproteobacteria bacterium (assembly GCA_004214065.1). Classification (GTDB taxonomy): domain Bacteria; phylum Pseudomonadota; class Gammaproteobacteria; order Magnimaribacterales; family Magnimaribacteraceae; genus Magnimaribacter. The sequence continues at coordinate 27,498 of SGZM01000013.1, forward strand.
TGTCTTGGAATTCATCCACCAAGATATGACTAAACCTTCTTTGATAGTGTTTTAAAACCTCTTCATTACTTTTAAGCAAGATATACACTCTTAATAAAAGCTCTCCGAAATCTACCAGACTCTCACGTTCGCAAAGCTCTTCATATGCTTTATATACATCGGTCATTTTTTCAGCAAAATAATCATCCGACACCTCGACATCCTTTGACCGCCTGCACTCGTCCTTTTGCTTATTAATGAACCACTGAATCTGTCTCGGTGG
>SGZM01000014.1 GCA_004214065.1 Gammaproteobacteria bacterium
GATAATGTCATTAAATTAGCCAAACTAGAAAAAGTTGAAGTAATAAATGATTCAGAAGAGGAACAAGAATGATTAACGAATTTTGGAATCTTGTTGTAGAGACTTGGGAACAAGGGATACGAGGAATAGGTATAGATAATATTATTATCTGTTTGGGCATTCTTATAGGATCTCTAGTAGCTAGATCTTTAATGAATACCTATCTGCTAGATAAAATAGCCAGTTTTACAGAAAAATCTGAGACGACCCTTGATGACGAAATTATTGAATCATTGAGAGGTCCTTTTGGACTTATTCCCGTAGCGTTTGGACTATACCTAATAACATCTTACCTTCCCTTTACTGGATCATTAGATCTATTGGCAACTAACTTAGTAAAAATGCTCGTCATTTACACTATATTCAGTGCTTTAGCCAATTTAACCAAACCTTTATTAAACTTACTAAGTGATAACTCTTGGTTAACTCCAGCAATGACAACCTGGCTAAGCAGAGTTGCCGGCGTTTTGATCTGGATAGTAGGGATAACAATGATGCTAGATATTTGGGGCATTGAAATTGGTCCAATCATAGCTGGTCTAGGTCTTTTTTCTGTAGCAGTGGCTTTGGGTGCTCAAGATATGTTTAAAAATATTATTGCAGGTATTTTTATTCTTAGTGAAAAAAGATTCCAGCCGGGTGATAGAATCAGGATAAGTAATGGCCTTCATGGAATTGTAGAATCTATAGGCTTTAGATCAACTCAAGTGAGGCTATTGGATACTTCTCCAGTTTTTGTTCCCAATACAGATCTTTCTGACTCTCAAGTGATAAACCATCAAGATATGAGTTATAGAAGAATCTTTTGGACCATTAATCTTGTATACAGCACCAAAGCCGAGCAACTTGAAAATATTTGTAAAGATATAGAGAACTATATAAACAATAGTGACAATTTTGTGCAGAATCCTGGTCAAGAAAATTTTGTTAGAGTCACCGAACTTGGTTCAAGTTCTATAGACCTCACTATTCTTTGCTATATGAGTGTTATCGACTACACCCAGTTTTCGCAGGTTAAGCAAGAGTTGATTTTTAATATAATGTCAGCTGTAGAAAATCACAATTCAGATTTTGCTTTTCCAAGCAGGTCTATATACATCGAGAATCAAGGTCCCGAATAGAAGAATTATTGGCGTCTTTACTTTTTAAGAGGAATTGGAAAGCGTAGCATTTCTGTTACGGGCTCCATAAAAGCTTCATTTTCTTTGATTATATTATCCGAAGCCTCAAGAAGCGCTCGTTCATGGTCTCCCATGAATTTAGCCAATTCGAAACACTCTTTTTCATCTTCGGTTATCAAAGTTTCAAGCTCAGCATACTGCGGTAAGTAAATATTTTTAACTGAAGTATATATATTTTCTATTAGCTCGTTAAAAGGCATTTCTCTGAACACTTCACCGACTTTGATGCCTTGCTCTCTAGAAATGGGGTTTTCCAGTATAGGTAGTTCTAGTTTAACTAATGTAGGCCTCATAATAGCCTTTGCTTCCGTTTCTAGTTGCAACATAGATCCAAAAATAAACCTTTCTTTATCATTGTTTGCGTTTTGAAGCATCAATTCAAATATAGCCTCTCCTGCTTGCTCAGCGTGATAAACCTCTAACAGGCATTCTTTAAATTTAGTATTCATAAAGTTGATTTGTAAATATTAAAAAAGGGGCTCGTGCCCCTTTTTTTAATTTAACTCTCTTAAAGATAGTAAGCAACACTCGATAAGGCTATGCAAAGTATAAAACTTGAGACAATTACACTGCGCACAGAAGTGATAGCAGGTAGCATTTTTCCCCAAATAGCATTAGCTTCTATGGCGAAGATTACTGCCAAGCCAACTAAGAGACCAGTCATTTCAAGGTTAGCACCTAGAATCTGCCCAGAAGCAGGATAGTGAGCTGAAGCTACCATGAAATAAAGCATACCTACAGAGAATAAAGTATTTGTTCTAGAAGCCAGTGCAGCTTTAGGTCCAGCAACAGCAGCATCCCCTTCTTTGAGTCCAATAACTATTTTTTGATTAGGCCATATGATTCCCCATACGTTTAACATCATTAAGGTGCCCATTACTGCTCCTAAAATAATTTCTAAAGTTATCTTGGCAGAAATATAGTGAAGTAAAGCTAAACCTGTAAGAAAAGTTAAAAAAGCTGCCCATCTAAACCACCAAAGAGCTCTAGGAGCTAACTTTGCAACAGCATCTTTTCTAGCATCTTCCTCTGCTTCTTTGAAATATTCAGTTTGAATAAAATTAAAATAATACAAAAGACCAATCCAGGTTATTCCAACCAGAATGTGGCCAAACCTAAATAACATATTAAATAATTCTTCCATAAACCCTCCCTTTTAAATTTCAATGATACCTAAATAACAATGACTTATAAATTATTTCTTTCAGACAAGAAAAAAGCCCCGAAGGGCTTTTTCTTTACATCATGCCGCCCATGCCGCCCATATCCATTCCAGGAGGCATTCCACCTGGCATTCCGCCAGCTGCTCCACCATCGTCAGGAGCATCCGCAATCATAGCTTCAGTGGTAATCATAAGACCAGCTACAGAACCTGCAGCTTGAAGAGCTGTTCGTGTTACTTTTGCAGGATCAAGAATTCCCATCTTGATCATATCTCCGTATTCACCAGATCCAGCATTGAAACCGAAATTACCTTTACCATCTTTTATCTTGTCTAAAACAACTGAAGCTTCCTCACCGGCATTGTTTGTGATTTGCCTTATAGGAGCTTCCATAGCTCTTAGAGCAATGTTTATCCCAACATTCTGATCTTCGTTATCACCTTCAAGGCCTTCAATCTTTTGTTGAGCTCTAACTAAAGCAACTCCGCCACCAGCTACAACACCTTCTTCAACTGCCGCTCTAGTTGAATGCAAGGCGTCTTCAACCCTAGCTTTCTTTTCTTTCATTTCTATTTCTGAACCAGCGCCTACTTTTATAACCGCAACTCCACCAGCAAGTTTTGCAACTCTTTCTTGAAGTTTCTCTCTGTCATAGTCAGACGAAGTATCTTCTATTTGTGCCCTAATCTGATTAACTCTTCCAGATATAGTATCAGCTGAACCAGCGCCATCTATGATAGTAGTATCTTCTTTATTAAGTTCTACTTTCTTAGCTTGACCCAGATCTTCTATAGTAGCGCCTTCAAGAGACAGACCTACTTCTTCTGAGATAACAGTACCACCAGTAAGGATAGCGATATCTTCTAGCATTGCTTTTCTTCTATCACCGAATCCAGGTGCTTTACATGCCGCAACTTTAACAACACCTCTCATATTGTTGACAACCAACGTAGCTAGAGCTTCTCCTTCTACGTCTTCAGCCAATACAAGTAGTGGTCTTCCTGCTTTTGCTACAGCTTCTAGCAAAGGTAGAAGATCTCTTATATTAGAGATTTTTTTATCATGTAAAAGAATGAAAGGATCCTCTAGATCAGCCGTCATTCTTTCTTGATTGTTTATAAAGTAAGGCGATAAATATCCTCTATCAAATTGCATACCTTCAACGACTTCAAGTTCGTTCTCAATCCCAGTACCTTCTTCAACTGTAATTACCCCCTCTTTACCTACTTTTTGCATAGCTTCAGCGATTATTTCTCCGACAGCTGTATCGCTATTAGCAGAAATTGTTCCTACTTGAGCTATGGCTGTGTCGTCTTCACAGGGCTCCGAGGCATCTTGCAAAGTATCGACAGCGGCTGCAACAGCTTTATCAATACCTCTTTTGAGATCCATAGGGTTGAAACCTGCAGCTACAGATTTTAGTCCCTCATTGACTATTGACTGGGCAAGAACCGTAGCGGTAGTAGTGCCGTCACCAGCTTCATCAGAAGTTTGAGATGCTACTGTCTTAACCATTTGTGCACCCATATTTTCGAACTTATCTTGCAGTTCAATTTCTTTTGCTACTGATACACCGTCTTTAGTTACGGTTGGAGCTCCAAAAGATTTGTCTAGTATGACATTTCTGCCTTTTGGACCTAATGTAACTTTGACAGCATCTGCAAGTATATTTACTCCCGCCAACATTCCTTGACGAGCAGAATCACTAAATTTGACTTCTTTGGCCATTTTTTCCTCTCTTTATTAAATTATTTATCTAAAACACCAAGGATGTCTTGTTCATTAAGAATAACAAGCTCATCCCCATCAATTTTTACCGTATTACTTCCGGCATATTGTCCGAAGACAACTAAATCGCCTTCCTTTACCGCAACAGCTTGGCTATCACCGTTATCTAATGTTTTTCCAGGCCCTACAGCAACCACTTCACCTTGTGAAGGCTTTTCTGCCGCTGATCCGGGTAGAACTATTCCACCTTCAGTGGTTTGTTCTTCATCAGTACGTCTTACTAAAACGCGATCTGCTAATGGTCTAAATTTCATCTAGTTTCTCCAAAAATTTAATTAAATTTTAAATTGTTTCCCTAAAAGGCTGGTCATTCTAATCAGTTCAAACCCTACGTCAATGCTGAATTAAACTTGTTATTAACCTTTCTACTTGAATATGTTGGGATTATTATAAAATTTTCAAGACTAAATATTTATTTATCCTTTTTATACTCACCTTCGATCCAATCTCCATTATGGTTTTCTTTTTTTCTATTTGGCCTTAGAGCGCTCATGTGCCTAAAAAAGAAACCTAAAACAAGCAGCCTTGTTAATGGAAATAAGATCAAGAGACCTAGAATATCTGTGATAAATCCTGGTATTAAGAGAAAAAAACCACCAATGGGAGTAAAGAGATTTTTGAGAATTGTATCAGGAGTGAAATCAAATTCTTGTTTTGATTTTATATTAATTAAAGTTTTTATACCTTGATTTCTCAATAGATAAAGACCACTCAATCCACTTAAGAGAATTAATAGTATTGTATTTATTGCCCCTATCCATCCTCCAATAACTATGAGGAAATAAATTTCTATAAATGGTAAAAGTAATAAAATTGTTAATAGATATCTCATTTTCGTAGCCTTAACTTTATTCTTGGGGCAAAGACAAAATAAACAAGTATTCCTAGAAGATCGAAAAGAAAATCAAGAGTTTCTGCTGATCTATAAGGCAAGAAAAATTGGATAAACTCTATAAGACCGGCATAAAAGATTAGCATTAAAAGTAATTGTTTATTTTCATTCAATGGGTGTTTTGACGATAAATCTAAAAGAAATGCTAAATATAAAAAAGCTGTGAAATGAAGAATTTTGTCTAGATTTTCAATTGATGAATTAGAGTCTGAAGGCGTAAATGCTGAATAGCTTATAAATAAAATAGATAATCCAAATATAAACCTGTAAAAACTAATCATCTTGGAAACTATGCCTTGCGTAAAGGAGAAGTAAGATTAAGCAAGGAATAGTAAGAAGTGAAGTAAAGATAAAAAAGATCATCCAGCCATATTCCGTTCCATATTCAAACTTGAAATAATTTGCCAATACACCAGAAAATCCGCTGAAAAGCTTTCCTGGAAGCATCATAAAAGATGTTAAAAGAGCATATTGAACTGCTGTGTACTGTTTAGATACGAGACTTGTTAGAAAAGTTATATTCGCTGTACCTACCACTCCAGCTGCTAAGCTATCAGCTCCCACAACTAAACCTAATAAATAGAGATCTTTTTCATAAAGAGCAATAATAGAAAATAATAAGTTTGTTACCAAAACAAGCAAAGAGCCAGCAATGAGGGTATATTTAACACCTATCGTTTTAACCAATAAACCGCCAAGAAAAAATCCCAAGATTGAAGCTAGAACTGCTACAACTTTTACCACGTATCCAATCTCTTTTAAGGTGTATCCTTTCTCTAAGTAAAAAGGACTAGCCATGGGTCCCATTACGATATCCGTGAGCCTATAAGTCGCTACTATCAATAAAAGGAAAGAAGCTAAAAATATACCGAAACGTGAAAGGAAGTCTTTTAAAGGCTCTATTATCGAATTCTTGAGGGTTAATTTTTTTAAACTTGTATTGAGTTGTTCAGGTTGTATTAATGCCCCAACCACACCTACCAGCATAAGAAATGCCATCAACTGATAGGTTAAACTCCAACCAAAATCAGAAGCAAATATAAGTGCAAACGAACTTGAGATCAGAATCGCGATTCTATATCCAAATTGATAGCTTGCGGCCAAATTACCCTGCTGATTTAACTCAGCCATTTCAATCCTAAATGCATCAATAGCTATGTCTTGTATAGAGCCTGAAAAGGCAACTAAAAAAGCGATAAAGGCGAAGAGCTGAAGATTATCTTTAGGATTAGTCCAAGAAAGTAACAATAGGCATAAGACTATGAGTAATTGAGACAATAATATCCAACTTTTTCTGTAGCCAAATCTATTTAAAAGAGGAATTGAAAAATTATCAATTAAAGGAGCCCATAAAAACTTCAAAGAATAAGTCAGAACTATCCATGCAAAAAAACCTATTAGCGAGAGGTCGATACCAATATCAGCTAGCCAAACTCCCAAAGTAGAAAAAATTAGGATGTAAGGTAAACCTGAAGAAAAGCCCAGGCTACCTATAGATAAATTCTTAAGCATTGAGCGCCTTAGTCTCTAAAATTTATAAACTGTAATGGAATGTCAAAATTTTGGTCTTTTATTAGTTGAATGATGGCTTGTAACTCATCTCTTTTTTTTCCAGTTATTCGAACGCTATCTCCTTGAATTGAAGCTTGGGTTTTTGATTTCGATTGCTTAACCAGATTTGTGATTTTTTTAGCTAGTTCTTTATCAATACCTTCTTGAAGATCAATAGTTTGTTGTGCATTTCCTCCTCCAACTTCAACTTCGCCTGGTTTCAAACTTTTTAAATCAATTCCTCTCTTAGCTAGAGATTCATTAAGCACCGGAGACATCTGATGAATTTGAAACTCTTCTTTTGCCGATAAATTAATTTGTTTATCACTGACAGTGAACTCAGCCCCTGTCCCTTTAAAGTCGAACCTATTTTGTAATACTCTATTTGCTTGATCTACTGCATTAGTAATTTCATGATGATCAAGCTCAGATTTAATATCAAAAGAAGCCATTTACCCTTTCCTCCATTTGTTTCTTTTAGTTTAAGCCCTCAAACCAAACAAAAAAAGTATTAATAATTAAATAGTCTGTATTATGAACTCAGGTGCCTATTTAAGGTTAAACGGGAAACTGGTGAATACATAATCCAGTGCTGCCCTCGCAACGGTAAATAGAAGGTTTTAACATATGCCACTGTGAAAATGGGAAGGCGTTATAAACTATTAAATTCTTAAGCCCGGATACCGGCCAATAAAATATTAACTTAATTACGAAGGGTGATTTATGTCTCGGCTTAAAACTTTGGTTTTGCTTTTGTTTTCTTGCACTTATTTATTCTCAGAAGATCTAGAAAATTATGAAGTTATTACTGTGGTGTCCAGTATACCCAAGGCTTCAAACGAAATTATTATTGCGGTCGATAAAATCAACAGAGATTTTCTTGATAAAACTCAGCCTAAAGATTTATCAAGCCTCTTGAGGGAAAATCTTGCAATTGATGTCAGTAGCAACGGGGGTATGGGTCAGCTATCTTCTACCTTTCTTAGAGGAAGCAACAGTAACCATACTCTAGTAAAGGTTAATGGTATAAAAATTAACCCAAGCACAGCTGGAGGTGCTTCAATTTACAATCTAGATTCAGATTTAATTTCAAATATTGAAATAGGGTATGGCCCTCTTTCAGCAGTACACGGATCAACAGCCTTAGGCGGTGTAATAGACATTTCCACAAGATCTCAGATCCAACGATCTAATTCATCGGTTGGTTTTAGTATTGGTCCAGATAGTTTTAGAAAAGAAATGATCCGTTTCAATCAACAATTTACAGAATCATCATTCTTAAATATTGGTTTATCGAGAACTAATACTGATGGCTATCCTGTCCTAACTTCCTCAACACTCGATAGGGGTTATGAAAATACAACAATTATTGGCAATCTAGGAGTTAACTCCGAATTTGGTAATTTTGAATTGTCTTCTTGGTCGGCTAATGGAACAGTGGAGTATTTAGTTTTCGGTTCACCTGTCTCTCAAGAATATGAAAACTATGCTTATGGCTTAGAGAATAGTAATCATGTTGAAGGAATTTTATCGTATAAAATAAATGTCACTACTTCGAAAGATCTAATAGAGCAGAATAATCCAAATTTCTTGGGACAACTGGATCTGACAAATACAAAAAGAGACTCCCTGGAACTTATAGTTTCTAAGATGCAAATATTTAATAACCCAGAAGATTTCGTTTTGGGAGCTCACATAGAAGATGAGGAAGTCGAATATTCAAGTTACGGAACTCTGTATGAAGAAGAAATAACGACTAAGTCCTTCTTTGGCTCCTCATCCCTAAGTTTTTTGAACACAGATATTAATACATCATTCCGAAATAGCGATCACGAGATATATAAAAGCAATCTTTCATGGAATTTTGAAATACTTAAAGACCTTAATGAATCTTGGAGGATAGGAATATCAAGTGGTTCTTCATTTAGATCACCAGTAAGCTCAGAGTTATTCGGGTTTGGGGGTAACGTTAATCTTGAGCCTGAAATAAATAGATCTAGAGAAATAAATCTTAAGAGGACCCTGCAAAATGCTGACCTTAGTCTCTTAATTTTTAGAAGTAATTTCACCAATCTAATAAACTTTGATTATCAAGATTATGTTTTAAAAAATATAAATAAGGCTTCCAATAAAGGTTTAGAGGTTAGATATAAATTACAAAAAGCAGATTGGGACTTGCTTATGATAGCAAAAGCTCAGGATCCTAAAGATGAAACAGGAAATCAACTTCTCAGAAGGTCTAAGAAATCGGCTAGCTTTACTCTTTCAAGAGAATTAAATGGACTTATCGCAACAGCAAATCTTTCTTACTTTGGAGAGAGAGTAGACTTTGGAGGCATAAATTTACCTTCTTTTAATTTAGTAAACATTGCTCTTACTAAAGATTTTAATAAAAAATTTAACTTATCTCTTAAACTAGAGAACATAATGGATAAAGATTATTTTACAGCCGCTACATCAAATGATTTTTATGCAAACCAAGGAAGGTCTGCCTGGTTGAAAATAAATTATGAATTAGGTGAATAATTGAAAAAGCGCATTACTAAAGTTACAACTAAAACTGGGGATAAAGGAACTACAGGGATGGCCGACGGAGAAAGAGTGAGTAAGTCAGATCCTAGAATAGAATCTATTGGAGAAATAGACGAACTCAATTCCTTGATAGGCTATCTTGATTCAATTACGAATTCTTCAAAGTATAAACCTACATTTAATAGAATACAGAACTGTCTTTTTGACATTGGAGGTTCTCTCTCAATGGGTACCAACTCTGCTATTGATGAAGAAGAAATTAAATTCTTAGAAGAGCAGTTAAATCTTTTCAATGAAGAACTACCTGATCTTAAAAACTTTATTTTACCGGGAGGTGCTACTGCATCAGCAATGGCGCAACTAGCGAGGTCTGTTTGTAGAAGATGTGAAAGATCTCTAGTTAGTCTCAATGAAAAAAATACAATTGAAGAAAATAAATTAATCTACATCAATAGGTTATCTGATTTGCTGTTTGTAATAGCAAGAAGCATTAACAAAGAGATGGGTATAGAAGAATTATTGTGGAAACAAAACTAAACTAAGCCAGATAGATAATGATTCCAGTCAAATGACTCGCCTGGATCCGTCTTCCTTCCTGGAGCTATGTCTGAGTGACCAACAATGTCATCTTTTTTTATATTTGGATAAAGAGCCATAATCTGTATTGTCACCTCTATTAGAGAGTCATATTGCGCTTCTGTGTAACTAGTCTCATCCGTTCCTTCAAGCTCTATTCCAATTGAAAATTCATTACAATCTTCACGACCTTTATAACTAGAAATTCCAGCATGCCAGGCTTTCATATTAAGTGGAACAAACTGAATAATTGAACCATCTCTTTGAATCAGTATATGGCTGGAAACCTTGAGGTTAGATATTTCTTGAAAATAAGGATGCTCTTTAGGATCGAGTTGATTGGTAAAAAGCTTTTCTATATACCCTCCTCCATATTTTCCTGGTGGCAGGCTTATACCGTGGATAACAAGCAAAGAAATTTCAGTTGATACACGTTCTGAGCAGTTAGGTGATAAACAAATCTCAGCTTTTTTTAAGTAGTATGTCTTATCGATCTCCAAAAAAACCTCTAATGCTTTATAAAGGGTTTTGGCTTACTTTTCTCTCTTAAACCTTCTTCTTTCATATCTTTCCGAAACTTCTTTAGAGCCTTTCTAATTTCTTTTCTTTTGAGGACTCCATCGGAATTTAAATCTATCTTCTCAAAACGTTCATTGATAGGTGTTAAGAATTCTTTTTTAGATAAGATTCCATCTCCATTATCATCCATCAACTTAAAACGACTCAAAGTATTAGAATTGAATTCTTCAAGGGTAATTGATCCATCCTCATCAAGGTCCATTTTTTTCATTTGCTCTAACATTCTAGGCGCAGAACTAATTTGTAATGACATAAGTCCGGCCAATAAAGTTGCTAATAAATACTGATATTTCATGTTTTACTCCTTAATCACTTTAGAGTTAGATAATTAAAAAAAGTTTCTCACAAATTATCTTAAACCTTTAGGCAATCTAAAAGATATTCCTTCATCTGTCCTCTTTTTATTTCCCATCAAATTAAAACCATGATGTGAAGTTAAAATATCTATTACTTCGGCTACGAGATGTTCTGGTGCTGAGGCACCCGAGGTGAGACCAATTCTAGATTTACCTTCAAGACAATCGAGAGATAAGTCTTCTATACTGTCTATTAGATAAGCTTCAACACCAGATCGCTCAGCTATTTCTCTAAGTCTATTAGAGTTCGAGCTATTTTCTGAACCTATCACTAAAACTAGATCAGACTCCAGAGCCAATTGTTTAACTGCATCTTGTCGATTTTGTGTTGCGTAGCAAATATCATCCTTTTTAGGGCCTTTGATATGAGGAAATTTATTAATAAGGAATTCTTTTATCTCTCTCGTGTCATCTACAGATAAAGTTGTTTGTGTTACAAAAGCAAGGTTTGAGGTTTCATCAAAATCTAAATTCTTAGCATCATCTATATCTTCTACAAGTGTGATTGTTCCTCCATAGGAAGTATCAAACTGACCCATAGTTCCTTCTACTTCCGGATGATTTTTATGACCAATTAATAAACAATCAAAACCCATCTTTCCATAGGTATGCACTTCGGCATGAACTTTACTCACCAAAGGACAAGTAGCATCAAAAACATCTAGATTCCTTTCTCCAGAGGCCACTTGAACAGCTTTAGAGATACCGTGTGCACTGTATACAACAACCTCTCCTTCAGGTATTTCTTGAATGTCTTCAACAAAAATAGCGCCTAAATTTTTTAACTCTTCAACCACTGTTTTGTTATGCACGACCTCATGTTTTACGTAGACAGGTGCTCCATGCATCTCAATAACCTTCTTAACAATCTCGATAGCCCTATCCACTCCTGCACAGAAGCCCCGAGTGTTAGCTAGTCTTATTTCCATTGGCTCTAAACTTTTGAATTGCTATATCTAAGATATAAATAATAACTCCGATGGTTATAAAAGTATCTGCGAAATTGAAGATATAAAAAGAATAAGTGTCATAGTAAAAATGTATAAAATCAATTACATGACCTCTAAATGATCTGTCTATTAAATTACCAAGACCTCCAGAGAGTATCATGATTAAGGCCGTTGATTCTAAATTGTTTAATGATTCGGTAAGTAATATATAAATTAAATATAAGCATACTAAAAAAACTAGAAACACTAATAACCATCTTCCAGAAGAGCCGCCATCATCGAATAGACTAAATGCTACTCCTGTATTTAGGATTAGATAAATATCTAATATTGGTAATAGGTTTAGACTTTCACCAATAGAAAATTTTTGTATTACCTGGTATTTACTTATTTGATCAATAAAGACAAGAGCTGCGATAAAGAAAAATTTTTTCATAAAATTATATTTATGCAAAAATTCTAATTTCACCATCCCCCACAACATTTTCATGACATCTCATACAAATAGATTCGTGACCTTTAATGCTTCCTACTTCAGGCCTGCTATGCCAACAACGTACACATTTTTGGTTGATAGTTTTTGAAACTTTAATACGCATTCCTTCAATATTAGTTTTACTGCTATCTTCATTTAATTCAGATACTTTTGCTTCGGAAGTTATAAAAATAAATCTCAACTCATCAGAAAAACTATCAAGTAGATCTTTTAGTTCTTTACTACAAAATAACTCTATTTCTGCGTCTAAGGAAGAACCAATAATTTCTTTATTTCTTGCTTCTTCGATATGTTTATTTACCTCAGATCTTATGTCGAGAATCTTTTCCCACTGATCATTAGAGAATTTCAAGTTACCAATGTCATCCCATTCATTAAACCATTCTAAAAGATGAACTGATTTAGTATCTGTCTCTAATGATTGCCAAGCTTCCTCTGCAGTAAAAGACAGTATAGGGCTAATCCACCTAAGGAGTGCTTGCAGAATATTGAAAAGAGCAATTTGTGAGGATCTTCTTGCATTGGAATCTAATTTAGCGGTGTAGAGTCTGTCCTTGAGAATATCAAGATAGAATCCGCCTAAGTCATTAGCACAAAAGTTATGAATCTTCTGAAATGCTTGATGAAAATTATAATTTAAATAATCTTGTTTAATGTCTTCTTGAAGTGTCTTAGTTCTCAAGATCATCCATTTATCCAATTCTGTTAGCTCTTCAGGAGCTACCTTTTGACCTGAATAATCGCTCAAATTTCCAAGCAGGAATCTTATTGTATTTCTAATTCTTCTATATGAATCTGCAGATCTTTTTAAAATATCATCCGATAAAACTATTTCTTTTGTGTAATCTGTAGAAGCGACCCAAGATCGCAAGACATCAGCACCCATTGTTTCCCAAATTTTTTGAGGAGATATAACATTCCCAATAGACTTAGACATTTTTTTTCCTTCTCCATCAACAACGAAGCCATGGGTTAATACTGCTTTATAAGGAGCACTTTCTTTCATGGCCATGCTGGTCAATAAGGATGATTGAAACCAGCCTCTATGTTGATCAGAACCTTCAAGATATAAATCAGCAGGAAACTGTAAATCTTCATTTACATCAAGTACGCAAGCATGCGTAACTCCTGAATCAAACCAAACATCTAAGCAATCTGTTATTTTTTCATAATGGTCAGGATCTTCTACTAAGTCTTTTATTTCAACATCATGCCAAGCCTGAATGCCTTGTTTTTCAACTAGAGATGCTACTTTTTCAATAATATTTTGTGTGTTGGGATGTAGTTCACCTGTCTCATTATGTATCAATAAAGCAATAGGGACTCCCCAGGATCTTTGTCTAGAAATACACCAATCAGGCCTGCTTTCCAACATAGACTGCATTCTCGCTTTACCCCAATCTGGTTCCCATCTAACGCTGTCTATAGAATCTAAGGACTGACTTAACAAATCAGCCTTTTCCATGGAAATGAACCACTGTGGTGTAGCACGAAACATAACAGGAGTTTTATGTCGCCAACAGTGTGGATAGCTATGTTCAAAGGAGGACTCAGCAAGAAGCACTCCTTTATCTTTAAGCAGTTGTACAATATTTTCATTCGCCTTGAAAACAAACTGTCCAGCAAAATGCTCGACATCATCATGATATGTTCCATTGCCTTTTACAGGGCTTAAAACCTCGAGACCATTCTCTTTAGAAACTGCATAATCTTCTAATCCATGTCCTGGAGCGGTGTGAACTATCCCTGTTCCTGCCTCAGTAGTGACATGATCACCTGCAATAATTAGTGAATCGCGATTAAGATAAGGATGAGAGGCTTTTAGGCCTAGTAGATCTGAACCGTGACAGGAACCTAAAACTTGATGATCTTTTATAGAAATTCTATCTAAGGTATCTTTCACAAGATCCTCAGCTAATATTAGATTAATATTTTGGTTATTAAAATTAATCTCTATAAGCTGATAAACAAATGTTTCATTAATAGTTAAAGCCAAGTTACCAGGTAATGTCCAAGGAGTTGTGGTCCAACTAGCCACATAGTTTTTATTCGTAGAGTCTGTCTTAAATATTCTAAGCAACTCAAGATCTTGTATCGGAAAAATAAAATCAATAGAAGAAGAAATCTTATCTTGATATTCAACTTCTGCCTCAGCAAGGGAAGACCCACAATCTACGCACCAATGTACAGGTTTATCTCCTCTTTGAAGGTGGCCTTTTTCTATTATCTTGCCTAAAGATCTGATTATGTTGGCTTCAAAAAGAAAATCCATTGTTACGTAGGGGTTCTCCCAATCTCCAACAATCCCTAGTCTTTTGAAGTCTTTTTTCTGCAATTCTATTTGAGAACTAGCATATTTTCTGCATGCCTCTCTGAATTCTGAGGCAGTAACTTTATGACCAACCTTACCTATCTTTTTTTCTACATTTAATTCAATAGGAAGTCCATGACAGTCCCATCCAGGTACAAAAGGAGCATATTTTCCATCTAGAGTCTGAGATTTTATAACCATATCTTTAAGAACCTTTTGTGCGGCGTGGCCTGTATGAATTTGACCGTTTGCGTATGGAGGTCCATCATGCAATATAAACTTTTCTCTTCCTTCTCTGGCCTTAGCTACTTCTTTTCTTAGATCCATTTCTTCCCAAAATTCAATCATCTTGGGTTCTTTAGAAGGTAAGTTGGCCTTCATCGCAAATCCTGTATTTGGTAGATTTAAGGTATCTTTATAATCAGTCATAATAAATTTTTTGGCACTTTAACTGAAATATTCCTTTGCGGCAGAAATATCTTTAAAAATTTGTTTCTTTAAAGTCTCTAATCCATCAAACTTCTTCTCATCTCTAACCTTTTTTAAAAACTCAACAGTAATCTTTTTTCCATATAAATTGCCTGAGAATTCAAGAATATGAACTTCCAAAACAGGATTTTGACCATCTACTGTAGGTCTAGTTCCCATATTGGCTATACCTCCATACTTTTTTCCACCTACATCCACATTGACTATATAAACCCCTGCTATCGGAAGTTTATTCTTTGGAAGCCATAAGTTGGCAGTCGGCACACCTAATTGGGTTCCTAGCTGTTGCCCATAAACAACATTCCCGCTAAATGTATAAGGTCTTCCCAATAGTTCTTTCGCGTCACTAAAGTGTCCTGCGGTCAAAGAGTTTCTAATCCTAGTACTACTTACCCTTTCTCCATTTATCTCAAAGGTTTCTGTATTATCAACTAGAATGTTATTTTCTTTTCCCCAATTCTTTAAGAAATTAAAATCTCCCTCCCTATTAGCTCCAAATCTAAAGTCATCTCCTATAACAATCTTCTTAATTGAAAGTCTAGCCAAGACGTTTCTAATGAAATCTTCTGGAGTCATATTCCTTAGTTGGTTGTTAAAGTTAAGGAAAAAAGAGAACTCCACATCTAGCTCTTTCAATCTTTTAACTTTTTCAGACCAAGGAAAGATTCTGGGAGGTTTTTCCTCCTCGGTACCTAAGGCCTCAGCAAAAAACTCTTTTGCATGAGGTTCGGTAAAGATTACAAGTGTCTTCCAATTATTTTGCACAGCATCTTGCTTCATATTTTTTATGATGTGCTGATGTCCGAGATGAAGCCCATCAAAGTTACCTATAGTTGCTATCAGATTTACATCTTTATATTTAGACAAATATAAATCTATGTTCTGAATTCCTCTTATAAGATACATGCTAATTTAAGAAGTCCTTAATTCTTATACCTGTTAATCTTAAAGCAACAATATACAAACCCATACCCAGGAAAACCATTTTCAAAATATAAATTATTTGGGTCAGATTGCTAAATTTCCTTAGCGAAATTGCGTCCTGACCAAAATAGCCAAGAAATACCATTAAAATTAAAGAAGCAAAAATGAGTCTTAACCAAAACATTAACCAACCGGAGGAAGGTCTATAAACATCTTCAAGTTTTAAAAGAACCAATAAAGTTATTACTGTAAAAAAAGCAGATATTGAACTGGCTAAAGCAAGACCAATGTGTCCATAACCAAGACTAAAACCTAGATACCATGCTAGCAATGCATTTAGAATCATTGATGCTAAAGCTACAAACATAGGTTTTTTTGGTTCTTGTCTTGCAAAAAAGCTTGGTGTAAGGATCTTGATCAACATAAATGCTACTAGACCGAAAGCTAAAGCAATCAAGCTATATGAGGCTTGTAGTGAGTCCTGCGAATTAAATTCTCCTCTCTCAAATAGAGTTAGTATTATTGGCTCAGCGAGCATAATCAAGCCTATGACAGCAGGCACTCCTATAAGTAATATCAATCTAATAGACCAATCCAAAGTATTAGAAAATGATATTTTATCTTCCGTTACAAATAATGATGATAATCTGGGTAAGATTACGGTACCTATTGCAATAGCAAAGATTCCCAAGGGTAGTTGCATCAACCTATCAGAAACATAAAGCCAACTCGGACTACCAGTGGGCAGTAATGAAGCCAATATCGTATCGATAAGCATATTTATTTGACTTACACCTCCAGCAATAATCCCTGGAATCATTAAATATACAACTTTCCTTACACCTGGATGTTGCATATTCAATTGTAATTTAGGTAATAAACCAATTCTTGCCAAAGCTGGGATTTGAATAAGTACTTGGATAATGCCGGCTCCAAATACCCCCCAAGCAATTGCATAGATGGGAACCTCTAACTGGGGAGCAAACCATACGGCAGCTACAATCAGGCTCAAGTTATAAAATAGAGGGGTAAGTGCTGGTAATGAAAATTTCTGATAAGAATTAAGAATGGAACCTGAAAAGGCCACTATAGAAACAAAAAATAAATAAGGAAAAGTTATCTGGAGTATATCTATAGCTAGTTCTTTTTTTAGTGGTTCTGTATAAAAACCTGGCGCAAAAATCAGTACAAAAATTGGTGCGAAGAGAAGAGCTAGAATAGTGACTAATAGGAGAATAGCGCACAAAGTACCGAAGGTATTATTTATTAGACTTTCGATCTGACTTTGATTTTTTTCTTTATATTCCGCCAGCACAGGTACAAAAGCCTGATTGAAAGCCCCTTCAGCAAATAATCTTCTGAAGACGCTTGGTATTTTCATGATTACTACGAAAGTGTCTAGTGCTACTCCTGCTCCCAGCAAACCAGTAATGACAATATCCCGAACCAATCCAAGTATTCTTGAAACAAAAGTCCAAAAAGAAACTAATCCACCGCTCACTAAGAGCTTGAAAGATTTTTTTTGAGGCTGATCGTCTTGATTCAGACCTATTCCTCTTCAGCGGGTGAAAAATCCATTGAAACAGAATTTATACAATATCTCAGGCCAGTAGGTTGAGGTCCATCAGGAAATACATGACCTAAATGTGCCTTACAATTATTACAATGAACTTCAGTCCTTAACATTCCAGCCGAATAATCTTCTTGAGTTTCAATATTAGTTTCAACTGAAGGCTGAAAAAAACTTGGCCATCCAGATCCGGAATCATATTTTTCCTTTGAACTGAATATTTCTGACCCACACACTACGCAATGATAGGTTCCAGGTGTCTTGTTAGAATCATATTTCCCACTAAAAGCGGGTTCCGTTCCATGGTTTTGCGTGACGTAGTACTCTTCTGGAGTCAGTTTATCTTTTAGATTATCTTTATCTTCATTCATAACTATGCACTTACTGCTTTATATAAAACACTTCTGTAAGAATTTTCTATACACATCTTATCTCTATGTCCGTTCTCTAGCATCATCGAATGAGCTTTTGGTAAGTTATACCATGGGCACATCATAAAAAGATGATGCTCAAGATGATAGTTAACTCGATGTGGAGCCATTAAAAACCTTACTAGAAGAGTTGCCCTTGTTGTTCTTGTATTATCGAAACCATTATTACCTGGTGTAACGCAATGCTCAGCAATATTCCTAATCCTTATTATTAGACTGTAATAAGTAAAAGCTGGAAGCCACCAAAGTAAAAAGTAAAATGACCAATGAAAGAATATTGATATTAAACTAAAAATTATTAAATTTGATATCAAAAACCCATGAAGTTTATGCCAAACCTTTTGAAACTTCTCTAGAGGACCGCTAGCTTCAGTTGCGAGTATCGAGCTCAAAGAAGAAGAGTATCGTCTAAAACCAGTTAAGCCGATTAAATCTCGTAAAACTTTTCTTACAAAACTTTTTTTTGTAATTGGAAAAGGTGCACTTAAAGATAGATCAGGATCTTCTTCTGTTTCAGTAAAACGATGATGTTTCAGATGATAGGGTCGATAAACTCTATTATCTTGGAAAATTGGATACGCACATAACCATTGCGCAGTGAAGTCATTAACCTTTGAATTTGAAAAAAGAAGATTATGAGCTCCCTCATGAGCCAACACTGCTAATGCAAATTGCCGAGAACCTATAATTACAACTGAAAGTAAAAAAGTAAGTAAACCTGGAAAATAGTAAAAGATTGCTAAACCTAAAGTCATCATTCCCCAATCAAAACAAAGAGCAAAGATATTCCTGAAATCTTTCATCAGTCGTATTTCAGACAATTGAGATTTATCAAGAACATCTAAAGGTTTTGTCTTTATGGTTTCCATACGGTAATTATAACTAAGGTTTATGCTGATGAAAATTTAATCATCGAAAGGAACAGATTTACTATCAATTTTTCGAGCTGGAAAGAATACTTTTTGTGAATAATCGTATCCTAACTGCTCTAACCATAACACTCCATCAAATGGTTCACTATTACCTCTAGTTCCTATGAAATCCATATCATTATCTTTATCTAGATCAATAGGAATCCACTTATCATACATACCTCTTTTTCTTCTAAGAATATTATTTTTCTTCCAAGATTTGGAATTATTTTGGAACCACACAACACTACCATAGGCCTTATTAGAACTATCAATATCATCCTTATTCCTACTGCCTAAACTATAAGAACCAGAAAAAATATCTTGATCTCCATCATTATCTATGTCTGCAACGGCAACACTTACTAATCGATCAGGCTTTATACTCCCTACTTTTTTAATATTCCATCTCTCATAGGAATATTTTGGTTGATAAAGTATGTAGACTGAGCTTGGCCAAACAGAACTAATAATATCCAGTCTTCCATCCAAATTCATATCAGCATAGTCCATATTAAAACCTGTAATCCAAGACCCTTGATCCAGGCCATTTGAGAATTCAATATCATGTTTCAAAAAATTAAAATTACCTTTATTTTCAAGCCAAAGAATTCGGGCTTCACCTCTTGAGCCTACAACTATATCCATGTCGCCATCCGAATCTAAATCTACAGGTTGTGAATTTATTGGGATTCTTACTTGAGTTAAAATCAGCTCTTCCCATTTATCGCCTTCTAGAGGATCTTCTGGAAGTTTATAAATTGAAATATTATTAAGAGGTGCATTTGCAATATCTGGATTTTCTCCACCTTTATTTGCAGCTACTACTTCAACTTTCCCATCATTGTTGAAATCAGCAAAAAAAACTCTGATAAAGGAACCTCTATCTAACGTAATATTAGGGATGGTCCTTTTCCACTCTACAGAGCGATGGTCATTAGAAGGGTTCTTAAAATAAATGAGATGAGCTAATTCGCACGCTACTACTATATCTAGCCAGCCATCTCCATCAGCATCGGCAATGTCAACGTCCTCAGCAGAAGGAGCTTCAGATCCAGAAGCTAATGTTGTCAGCTCCCATTTAAGAGGATCTTCGGATCCCCATGCAATTCTCACATAACCTCTTGGAACACCATATTCCGTATCAAGTTCATGTACAGATACGATATCCAGGTATCCGTCATTATCAAGATCAGCAACCTCAAGTCCATCACTTCCAGCAAGATCAGAGGGACCTAAAGTAGAGTCATCAATTATGTGCTCTTTCCAGGATAGTGTCCTTTCTGCTCCAATATTAGAAAGAAATAAACTACTTAGTATTATTAAAATTAATTTTGAATATATTTCCATAAGTTATTGATAAAATTTGAATCTTTTGGCCTATCTCCTAATCTGATAACTATCATCTCTTGACTAGGGACTATAGCTAAGAATCTTGAACCTGCACCTAAAGCTAATATTGTTTCCTTGGGAGCATTGGGAAATAGATTTCCTTCTCCTTTACTTGAAGACTTTATAAAAAAATCTGAGTTATTCAACCACCATAAATATCCATAAGCCGGATTGTGTGATTGTGATTTAGTAAATGAATCATCAAAGAAATCTATGTCAGTAATAATATGATTAGTACCAACCTCTCCTCCATTTAGGATGAAATCTCCAAACTTCAATAAGTCTCTTGCTGTTGTTACTAAACCATAATCACTAGAATCTGTTGAAAACCCCATCGGCCCTTTATCTCTTTTTTTCCAATAAGTTTCATCCAACCCAAGAGGAGTAAAGAGCCAGTCAAACGATAAATCCTGAATACTTTTTTCTGTGACAAGCTCTAAGATGTATAAGAGCTGTCCGTAAGGTCTACTTGTATATTGCCATTCTGACCCAGGATATTTTCTCAAATCTAGAGTTTTATTTAAGCCCGAAGTCATAGTCAAAAGGTGCCTTATAGTAATGTCCTCTACGCCCTCTTTATTTGATCTTGTCCAATCTCCCAAATATTTACTAACCGGGTCAGATATTTTCAAATACCCTTTTTCTTGAGCCAGGCCGATTAAAATCGAAACAAAACTTTTTTGAATGGAAGCTACATCCTCTTGACTCCTGCCCTCAATTAGATTCTCTTGCATCATCATGCTAAGAAAAATAGTTTTTTTGGGTTTGAATTCGTATTCAAGCAAAATCTCACCTTTTTTAGCAATAAGAAAGCTTGTTGTATTTGTACTTTTTAAATAGTCATACAATTCTGGTTCATTATCAAAAGAAGATAGATAAGAGCTAATAAGTAAGATAGAAAAAAATAAGGAAATTTGTTTGGAGAAACAAAACATAGATAACATAGTAACAAATTCGTTCAAAAAAAACGGCCACTTTAGTGGCCGTTTTGTTGTCTTATTTTATCAATTACTAATAGCTTTTATATTATTAACCGAATAAACCCTAGGAGGCTGACAATTAACTACCGTTTCAGGATATGACCCATCAACTAAGCTTTGCAGTCGAGCATCTCTATAGTTTCCATAATCAGTCATAGAGTCAAAACCCATATTTACATAAAAGTCATTAGTTTCTTCTAGAGAAGAGCCTCCAGCAGCCCACCACCTCCAAACTCCACCTTTATGACCAAGGCTATCCAAGAATTTATTCCATGTTTTATCATCTTCAACTATATCTGAGACATTAGCTCCAGGTTTAAATGAACAACTATGAAAAGCCCAATAGTTGCTATCTCCTTCTTCAAAGTCAGCTTGACTCGCTCTAACTTCAAAAATATCCCATTGACTCCATGAAGAGCAATTAACGATATTCTGCCATTTGGCAAAAACTTGTGAAGCATTATCCGAGAACCAATCGGTTACTTGTCCCATGGCGTTATTGTCAGTTGTGAAACCAACCCAAAATAATTCATATCCGCCATCATCAGAAGCATACAGTTGAGGAGTTACTACATTGCCTTCGTAAGGAGCAGGAAAAGATTGAGCCATGTTATACCAGTCATTCCTAACCATATTCAAAGCATCATCTAAACCTTTGCCTTCATTAAAGTTACACTGCAGAACCTCTCCAGTATAAGTTGTGTAAGGTTCATCATCTGAAAAGATAAACAAAGAAGAAGTAACAAAAACTATATAAATAATAAGTTTTTTCATTTCAACACCTACCCTTCTTCAGCTACTTCGAGCCTAATATTGGTGGATTTATATAGTCTTGGCATATCACAATTATGAATTTCTTCTGGCCTAGTATCTGCCATCATTGCTTTTAACCTTGCATCTCTTCCAGCACCGTATTCCTCAACACTACCAAAACTAGCTACATTCCAATAATCGTGTGTAAATGTAGTTGCGGATCCTGTTTCAGGCCACCACCTCCATATTCCACCTTGATAACCATAATCATCTAAGTATTTATTCCATACTTTGTCATTAGCAGGGAGATCAGAAACTGATTTTCCGTCATTAAAAGAACAAGTCCTGACAGAAGCATAAGTGATACCATCCTCTTCCCAAGCAACCTGAGGAGCCCTTACTTCAACATTCAAAGACATTGATTGACCAGAACAATTGGTAACTTTAGACCATTTTTCTTCTATTTTTGATCCACCAGCCTGCCAGTTGTCCTGCACTCTACCCATTTCTTGCATAGAAGAGGTAAAGCCTAAGAACATAAAATCAAAGTCGAAATCAGAATTTGTTCTATAAACAGGCGTGAATATCCAAGCACTATAAGGTGCAGTAAAATTATCATCACCAAAATCATTCCAGTCAGAAATAACTTTCATTACGTCACCCATATCTTTACCGTCAGCAAAATTACATTGAAGACCTTCCATGGCTCCAAATTCAATATGATCGTCTGCGTAAAGTGAACTTATTGCGCTTAAAAAAAGCATTATTGTTATATATATTTTTTTCATATTTTTTTATCTTATTATTTTAATTAAAAGGTCTATTTCTAGCATTGAACGCTGTATAAACACGAGGCGTATCACAACTCAATACACTTTCAGGTCTTGGAGTTACTCCCCAAAAGGAGTCATCCTGCACTGATCCATATTCTTCCCAGGAATTGAAGGATATGTTCAACAAAAAGTCACCTTCAAAAGAATTAGATGTTCCAGCTACTGGTACCCACCTCCAAACTCCTCCCGTATGACCAAGTTTATCCATATACTCATTCCATGCTTTGTCTGTGGCTAGTAAATCTTGAACAGTTTTTCCTTCATTTATAGAACAACTTCTAATTGCCCAAAAGGAATTCTCTCCTTCAGTGAACGTCACAGAGGGAGTTCTAGCTTCTATAGCCATGTAATACGCTTGCGAAGAACAGTCTGTTAAAGATTCCCACTTCGCAAACGTCTCTGAAGACTCTTCAGCAAACCAAGAATCTTGAACTATACCCATATCCTTATGGTTATTGGTAAATCCAACCCAACCAACATCGAATGTCACTTCATCTCCAGACCTTAAGAAAGGGGTTAAGTAAAAACCGCTATAAGGTACTGGCCAGTTTTTATCAGCATAAGGATTTAGATCATCTTTCATAAACGAGACCAAATCATCAAATGTAACCCCTTCTTTATAATTGCATTGATAACCTTCCATACCGTAAGTAGGAAGATGGTCATCGGCAAATAAATTACCTAGAGTTAGTAATGAACAAAAAAGAATTGTTAAAAGGTTCTTCATAATATCCTCCTTACTTAATCGTTAGTCCTAAGGCCTCTTCCTAGATATACTCTAGAAGGTCCACAATCAATTTTATCTGCCATTTGCATGCCTTGAAAAGCTTGCCCATTCCATGCAGCTTCAAGAGTATTGCCGTAGACTTCTGCAGTGCTTACACTCATTTGCATAAAATCATAATCAGCATTAGAAGCTGAGCCGGGACCCTTAGCTAAAAGCCAGATTCCCATATCAGAACCTATCTTATCCATTCTTTGATTGAATTCCTGATATGCAGCTAAAGTCTCTTGCACTGTACCAACATTAGTACAAGACCTTAGTTGTACTATATTTCCTTCAGCATTATGCGCAGAAACTTTAAGGTCTCTCACTTGAAGAGTTGGAGCCAATTGCCTAGTCTTGCAAGTACTCAAGTCATTGAAATCTCTTTCAATTTCTGAAGCTTCAGAAAAATATTGAGTAATTCCTCTTAGATCAGAGAAATTAGACCACATCCCTAGCCAGACAAAATCTAAATCGATTTCAGACTCATTAACCATATAAGGGGTTAAGAGATAAGCCGTATAGTCTGGATTTCCTTCAGCAACACTTTGATCCATGTATTTATTCCACTTTGCAACAACTGTCTCTAGATCTGCGAAACCCTTACCTGCATTAAATTTGCATTGAACTCCTTCCATTGGAAAAAAAGAAGGCTGATGATCATTAGCATTAACTCCCGATACAGAAATAGAAATTAGAAACGCTAAAACTATATTTAATTTTTTCATATTTTTTACCCTTTTTTTAATTACTGTAGATAACTTCACAATTTAGAAGCCATTCATATTCAGGGGTTCTTAAAGTATCAAAGTCTTTCATGGCCTCTGACATCCAGCCGGAGCTCCTTGCTCCTAAGAACAGGCCAAGTCTTTCCATGTTGGGGGCCTGAACACTTGCCATGACCATACCTGCCCTATCTCCTGCTCCAGAAGCAGAGAAAACAGCTATTTCTACATCTGCAAATCCATTCTCTGCAGCAGCAGCTTCCATCGCCTTAACGGCTTCAACATAATCATTAGCATTTGAGGGTGTAGACAATAAATTATATTGTGCTGTTATCTGTCCTGCAGTACTGACCTGAGAAGTTTGTTTTAGCACTTCATAAATATCTCTTCTCTCAACTGAACGTTTTTTAGAAATCTTACGTATAGCTCTAGCAGTATCCGCATCATTACCAGGAATCGATGACATAGTTGCCGCTAGTGTTGGACCTAAGTTCCATAC
>SGZM01000015.1 GCA_004214065.1 Gammaproteobacteria bacterium
TTTAGTATTTTGAATTGTGTCTGCAGGTAGGGGCAGAAGGTTTTGTTTACAAATCTCATTTAATGCAGCTAAGTCTATTACTGATTCTGAGGCGAGGGCATATATTATATTTTCATCAGGATTAATTTTTGTAAGATCTTCATCTCTGATTTCTGAAGAAATAAGAGGCCTTATAAAAAAGCTCAATAGCTTAAACATAAAACTATTGGTGTAAAAATTCATTATTTAGCAGTTTTTAAAAAGTTATCTGCGGAGAGTTTACCTTTTCATAGTAAAATTTGTAGTTACTTTAAACTTTAATTAGCCGAAGTGGCGGAATTGGTAGACGCAGGGGATTCAAAATCCCCCGCCCTTTGGGTGTGAGAGTTCGAGTCTCTCCTTCGGCACCACTTTATATTTCTTGAAAATAACTGATTATAATTTTGAGCTACCAGAAAAGCTTATAGCTAAAGAACCAGCTTCAGAACGAAGTTCAAGTAAACTGCTGGTAGTTGAAGATCAACTGATTGATAGAACTTTTTTAGATATTCAAGATTATTTACACGAAGGAGATCTTTTAATTGTAAATGACACAAAAGTATTTAAAGCCAGGCTTAACGCATTTAAATCCTCTGGAGGGAAAGTAGAAATTCTACTTGAAAGAAAGATTGATGAATTTCACGCATTGGCTTTAACTAAGTCTAACAGACCCTTAAAAGAGAATGATATTTTAAACATTGATGAATCTGAGGTTTTTATTGAAATCCTTCAGAAGGATGATTATCTAAGTAAGATTAAATTTTCAAAGAATATAGAAGATGTAATTGAAGGTTATGGCGTTATTCCTATACCTCCATATCTCAATAGAGATCCTCAGGAAGAAGACTATAAAAGATATCAAACCGTTTATGCAAATCATGGTAAAGAAAGATCATCTGCTGCTCCTACTGCCGGATTGCATTTTGAAAATTCACTCTTAGATTCTATAAAAAATAAAGGAGTTAACTTAGCGTCTATTACACTTGATATTGGTCTCGGAACTTTTAAACCCATAACTGAAAGTGATATACCTAAACACAGAATGCATTCCGAAAGGATCTACCTTTCTGAGGTCACTTCTGATCTTATTAATAAAACCTTAAGATCCAACTCAAAAATTATAAGTGTTGGCACAACTAGCTTAAGATGCCTTGAAGCAGTACATAACCAGTTTGGAGAGGTAAGACCATTCGAAGGTGAGACGGATATCTTTATATACCCTGGTTTTAAATTTAATGTTGTCGATTCTCTAATCACCAACTTCCACTTACCCAAAACAACATTACTTTTATTGGTGAGCGCATTTGCAGGAGAAGATACAATAAAGAAAGCCTATAAACATGCTATAAATGAAGAATATATGTTTTTCAGTTATGGTGACGCGATGTTACTTAACAGAAAAAAAGATACCTAAATGTACAAATTAATCTCAAAAGACGGAAAAGCAAGAAGGGGAGAAGTTCATACAGCTCATGGAACCTTTCAGACACCTGCTTTTATGCCGGTAGGTACATATGGAGCTGTAAAGTCTATAAGCCCTGAGGTGCTTGATTCAATCAATGCAGAAATTATTCTATCAAATACCTATCACCTTATGGAAAGACCCGGAGTTGAAATTATCAAGCTTAATGGTGGCTTACACAACTTTATGTCGTGGGATAAACCTATTCTAACTGATTCAGGTGGATACCAAGTTTTTAGTCTTGCGAAGAAAAGAAAAATCACCGAAGAAGGAATTGAATTCAATTCTGCCCTGAATGGAAATAAATTATTTTTGAACCCAGAAAGATGTATGGACCTACAACTCTCATATGGTGTAGACATAGCAATGGTTTTAGATGAATGCACTCCTTATCCTGCTGAGCCATCTGTAGCAGAAGAGTCTATGCATTTGTCCTTAAGGTGGGCGCAAAGATCTAGAGATGCCTTTCAAAGCGATACATCAAGCTTATTTGGCATTATTCAAGGTGGCGTCTATAAAGACCTCAGACAAGAATCTTTAGAGAGGCTTATTGAAATTGGATTCGAAGGCTATGCTATAGGTGGATTGTCTGTTGGTGAACCCAAAGCTGACCTAGAAAAGATCACTAATTATATAGCCCCTTTAATGCCTGAAAATAAGCCTAGATATCTTATGGGAGTAGGAACCCCTCTAGATATCGTCAAGGCAGTAGAAAGTGGAGTGGATATGTTTGATTGTGTTATTCCTACAAGACACGCAAGAAACGGTTATCTCTATACGTCTGATGGTGTTGTAAAGATTAGAAATTCTATTCATAAAGATTCCACAGAAAAATTAGATAAAAACTGTGACTGTTACACATGTTCAAACTTTTCAAGAAGTTATCTACATCATTTAGACAAGACAAAAGAAATGTTAGGCTCTACTTTACAAACTATTCACAACTTATATTTTTATCTTAACTTGATGAGAAATTTGCGAGTCTCAATTGAAACAGGTACATTGCAGTCCTTTGTAAGAGAATTTGAGGAAACTTGGAATAATTCTCAGGAACCCCATATAGATATTTAGAGGAGAAAACATGGAGCAATCGCCAACTTTTTTTGATCCAACACTATTTTTATTGTTTGGATTTATGATTCTTATTTACTTCTTGATGATAAGACCTGAAAACAAAAGAAGAAAAACACATCAAGAAATGCTTGCTAGTCTTGAAATAGGAGAAGAGATAGTTACCGCAGGAGGTATTTTGGGCAAGGTTACAAAAATTACCGATCAATATATTGAGCTATCTATTCATCAGGACACAAAGATTAAAGTTCAAAAGACTTCTGTATCAACCGTATTGCCTAAAGGAACGCTTAAGTCGATATAGATAATGAAAAGATATGGTCTTTGGAAATACTTGCTCATCCTGCTCGTTTTAGGATTTGGAGTTGTATACTCATTGCCAAATTTATATGCTCCTGATCCAGCGGTACAGGTTTCATATACAAGTAGTTCCCAAACAGCTGATGGATTTCTTGCGGACAATGTAAGGGAGATAGTAGCTCAACAAGATTTAGTCACTAAAGTTGAATTGGAAAATGATTACGTCTTGGTGCGAACCGATACATATCAAAATCAATTAATAATTAAAGATCTTCTGTCAGCCAATCTCACTAATGATGTTGTTATCGCTTTAAATTTAGCTCCAACAACTCCTCGATGGCTGATGGATATTGGTGCTAATCCCATGAAATTAGGTTTAGATCTTCGGGGAGGGGTTCATTTTTTGATGCAAGTAGATACTGAAACTGCCATTAAAAATAGACAAGACGGAACTCTTCAGGATCTAAGAATAAGATTTAGAGAAGAAAAGATTAGGTACAGTCAGGCTGTTGTTCAGGATGATTCTTCAATTTATTTAAAATTCAACTCCCTTCAAGCTCAAGAAGATGCTGAAGACTACATTAAAGATAACTATACACAATTTAATTTACCTCTAATTACTGATACCGATAATGGCCTTCTTCTGTCTTTATCAGAAGCCGAAATTGACCAGATTGAGTCAGATGCTATCGACCAAAATCTAACTACTTTAAGAAATAGAGTTAATGAATTAGGTGTTTCTGAACCTATTGTTCAAAGGCAAGGAAAGAAAAGAATCGTTGTTCAACTCCCTGGAATACAAGATACAGCCGAGGCAAAAAACATCTTAGGTAAAACGGCTACATTAGAATTCCATTTAGAAGCCCAAATGGATACTCCAAGATCTAGAAAGACTTCTTATCCCTATAGAAATGGCAGAGGTGCACCAGCTTTTCTGCAGGATTCAATAATATTAGGTGGCGATCAAGTTGCTACAGCCCAAGCATCTTTTGATGAAAATGGATTACCTCAGGTTAATATAACGCTTGATGGTGAGGGTGGTTCTAAGATGCATAGAGCTACTAGAGGAAATATAGGAAAACGTTTAGGCGTTCTCTTTGTAGAGCAAAAGACTCGCACGATTTATGAGAGAGATCTTGAAGGAAAACAAATACCTGCTCAAGAAACCTATGAAGTAAAAGAAATTATTAGTTTAGCGACTATCAGAGCTGCTTTAGGAACTACGTTTCGAATTACCGGCCTAGACAGCCCAAGTGAGTCTTCTGAATTAGCACTTCTTTTGAGGGCAGGGGCTTTAGCCGCTCCTATGACGTTTGTAGAAGAAAGAACAGTAGGTCCTAGTTTAGGCGCTGATAATATTCAGGCAGGTGTTTTTTCTATGCAACTTGGCCTATTCCTGGTCTTAGCTTTTATACTTTTTTATTACAGAATCTTTGGTATTGCAGCAAGCTTGGCCTTAACTTTTAACATTGTTTTACTGGTAGCAGTAATGTCCATTCTATCGGCAACTTTAACTTTACCAGGCATTGCTGGAATTGTGCTTACTGTGGGCATGGCAGTTGATGCGAATGTTTTAATCTTTTCAAGGATTAGAGAAGAACTAAAACGTGGTAGGGAGCCGTTGGAGGCTATCGATGCAGGATATAACAGAGCTTTTTTAACTATTTGGGATGCTAATGTCACTACATTAATTGTTGCGGTTATATTGCTATCTTATGGAACAGGACCTGTAAAAGGATTTGCTATAACTCTTTCAATAGGCATCATAACTTCAATGTTTACTGCCATAATGGGAACTCGTGCATTTGTAAATTTAATTTACGGCTCTAAAAAGAATCTTGAGAGGATTTCAATATGACCTTTAATATAGATTTTTTAGCTTGGCGAAAAATTGCTATTATTTTTTCTTCTATTTTCTTAGTAATATCTATCGGGTCTTTGATATTCAAGGAATTAAATTACGGACTAGATTTCACTGGTGGCACTTTAGTGGAACTAAGTTATCCCGAAGCAGCTGATATATCTGAAATTCGTGGAACTCTTATAGAAGGAGGTTTTGAAGGAGCTCAGGTTGCAAACTTTGGTTCTAGCCAAGAGGTATTAATAAAATTACCTGGAACCATTAGCGATACTTTAGGTTCAGAAATTGTTTCACTACTCAGTTCTACCAATCTAAATCAAGAAATTGATCTAAGAAGAATTGAATATGTTGGACCTCAGATTGGTAGCGAATTAAGAGATGATGGGGGCACTGCTATGTTAATAGCTTTGGCTTTTATGATGCTCTACATTGCTTTTAGATTTCAATCAATGTTCGCTGGTGCAGCGGTAATAGCACTTATCCATGATGTCGTTATAGTCGTAGGTATATTTTCTATGATAGAGATAGAATTTGATCTTACGGTTTTAGCAGCTCTACTTGCTGTAATCGGATACTCTTTAAATGATACTATTGTGGTGTCTGATAGGATTAGAGAAAACTTGAGATCTCTTGAGACTGATAGCACAAGTGAAATCATCAACACTTCCTTAAATCAAACTCTAGGAAGAACTCTTATAACTTCCTTAACCACTCTTTTGGTTCTATTTTCTCTTTATTTTTTAGGTGGAGAACTCATAAAAAATTTCGCCCTTGCTTTAATCTTTGGTGTCATTGTTGGAACTTATTCTTCAATCTATATTGCCGCAAATGCCTTGGTTATGATGGGATTAACCAAAGACCACTTAAAGGTAGAAGAGCCTGAAAATGCTGATAATAATCCGCTTCCTTAAACTTCAACAATTGAAGTATAAGGTTTTATTGATTGCAGCATCGGTTTAAAGCACTTATTGGTAGAGCAGATAATATTATCTCCCGAGAGATAATCAGGATTGCCAAAATAATCACTTACTAGACCGCCTGCTTCTCTAACCAAAAGACCACCTGCTGCAATATCCCACATACCGAGTCCACTTCCCCAAAAGCCATCTAATCTTCCTGCAGCAACATTTGCCATATCCAGCGCAGCTGATCCGGTTCTCCTGATAGTGAGTCCGTTAGAATAAAGAGATCTGAAAGTGGACATATTGTCATGCCTCACTCTCCCTTTGTCAGTATCGTGGGAAGAATTACTCAAAAGAGTACCAGACAATTCTTTGGCTTTGCTAACTCTAATTCGTCTATTGTTTAGATAGGCTCCTCTACCTAAGCTTGCTGTAAACTCATCTTGTCTTGCGACGTCAATTATCAAGGCATGTAAGGTTTTACCCTTTTCAACATAAGCAATAGAAATGGCGTAGTATGGAAATCCGTGGATATAATTTGTAGTTCCGTCCAATGGATCAATTACCCACATTGATTCAATATCCTTACCAGATCCTTCAATTCGACCTACTTCTTCTGAAACGTAGGTGTGTTTTGGGTAAATAGATTTGAGAGAATCAATGATTATGGATTCAACCCTTTTATCTAGCTGCGTTACAAAATTCGATGGCCCTTTTTCTTTAATTTCAAGTTGATCTAATCTATATGCAAAACTTAACAGTTCCTTACAACCAGCTCTCGCAGCTTCTAGGGCTATATTTACTTTTGGTTCCATAATTAGATGCGCATCCTAACATATTGAAACTAATCCCCTGATAGAATATGTATATGGATGAAAAAAAAGTTATTTCAGAAGAGTTACTTAACTCTATAAAAATCGTCTTGGTTGGAACCACTCATCCTGGAAATATAGGTGCAGCGGCTAGAGCAATGAAAAATATGGGTATTCTTAATTTGGTATTGGTTGAGCCCAAAGAATTTCCAAGCGATGTTGCAACTTATAGGTCTAAGGCTGCTAAAGATGTTCTAGAGATGGCAGATGTTTTCTCAGATTTAAAAGAAGCTGTTTCAGATTGTGAATTGGTTATAGGTACTAGTGCTCGAGGTAGGACAATACCCTGGCCACTTCTGAATCCAAAAGAAGCAGCAAATGAAGTTTCTAATGCAGCTGTAAGTAACAAGGTAGCAATTGTGTTTGGTAGAGAAGATAGGGGCCTTACTAATGAAGAGCTTGGGCTTTGTAATATGCATGTTCATATACCTTCTGATCCAGAATATTCTTCTTTAAATCTATCTCAAGCAGTACAAATATTAGTATATGAAATTAGAGTTGCTTTTCTAGAAGAACAAAATGCTGATGATTATTGGGATGTAGATTTGGCTAACAATGAACAAACAGAGCTTCTCATAAATCATATGGATGAATTGATGCAACAAGTAGAATTTTACGATGTAGATAACCCAAGAAAATTACTTCTTCGAGTGAGGCGTTTTTTTAAAAGAAGTAGAATTGATGTAATGGAGACTAATATTTTTAGGGGACTCTTCGCAACTATCCAGAAGAAGTTGAAGTGATTTGCTTGTAAGTGTATTAGCAAAGTAATACACTTGTTGGAAGGATTGCATCATGCAGTGGACAAACGATCAGCCTATCTATCAACAAGTGCGGGACCACGTAGTCTCATTAATTATTGACGGTATATTAAAGTCAGGTGATCCAATACCATCTGTTAGACAAATGGCTGTAGATGGTGGGGTAAATCCATTAACAGTTTCTAAAGCCTACCAAGAACTTGTAGATCTAAACATTGTTGAAAAGAGAAGAGGTTTGGGTATGTTTATTACTGAGAATGCTAAAAAAGAATTACTAAAATTAGAAAAATCAAAGTTTTTAAAAAATGAATGGCCCAATACTATAAGAAAAGCAGAGAGCTTGGGCATAGATCTAATTGAACTTATAAATAAGA
This sequence comes from Gammaproteobacteria bacterium, assembly GCA_004214065.1. Taxonomy (GTDB): domain Bacteria; phylum Pseudomonadota; class Gammaproteobacteria; order Magnimaribacterales; family Magnimaribacteraceae; genus Magnimaribacter. Next base: position 7,622 of record SGZM01000015.1, read on the forward strand.
ATTGAAATGTGTAGTGATTTAGTTATTAAAGCAACGGGAGTTAAAAAAAGATATGAAGATAACTATGCCCTAGATGGAATAGATATTGAGGTTAATTCTGGACAAATATTAGGATTCATTGGCCCAAATGGCGCAGGAAAATCTACTTTTCTCCAGTCTGTTCTGGGACTGATAAATACTGAAGGAAACCTAGAGGTATTAGGATTAGACCCTCGGAAAGATAGACATAAATTACTTAAAGAGGTTTGCTCTATAACTGACGTAGCAGTTCTACCAAAATGGATGACGGTAGATCAAGTTTTAAACTATGTAGACGGAGTTCACCCGGGCTTTGATCTAAAAAAATGCCTAGCTATTTTATCCAGAACAAATATCAAAAGAAGCTCCAAAATCAAGACACTTTCTCGTGGAATGGTTGTTCAGCTTCATTTATCTATTGTTATGTCTATAGATGCAAAACTTTTAGTATTAGACGAACCTACACTTGGTCTTGATCTCGTCTACCGTAAGGAGTTTTATTCACAACTTATTGAAGACTACTATGACGGAGATAAGACAATCCTTATCAGCACTCACCAAGTAGAAGAAATTGAGGGTGTATTATCCAATGCCATATTTATGAATCAAGGCAGGATAGTGATGCAAGATTCCATTGAATCCATAAATAAAAAATTTCTAGAATTGAGACCAACTCAAGACTCTATTGAAAGGGCTAAATCGTTGCGACCCATTCACAGTAGAATGGAACTGGGAAGGGAAGTATTTCTTTATGAAGATACCGAACAGGATAAATTAAGTGAAATAGGAGAGGTAAGACCTCCTATTATTGCAGATTTATTTATGGCCATCATGGAGAAAACCAGGAAAGGATCAGAGACATGATTACAGTATTTTTCACTATGATCAGGAGAGAGATTCAAGAGCATAAGGTTGCTTTTATATATGCTCCTTTTGCTGTCGCTTTAGTTTTGTGTTTTGTTATAGCTTCAGTTTATTTTGGAATTACTGATATACAGACTAATGAATTTAATTTTTCAACCGAAATATATGATGAAGATTATCAGGAAGCGATGTTGCTGGCCTCACCAGAAGCAAAAGCCAGAGTAATTCGTGCTGGTTTGATATTCTTAGGTTTACCTATTCTATTGACGGTTGGATTCGGACTATTGGCCTATAGTCTTTCTACTTTTGCAGATGAAAGAAAAGATAAGAGTCTTATCTTCTGGAGATCAATGCCTGTTTCAGATTTAACAACAGTTTTTTCAAAATTACTATTCGTAATTTTTATTGTGCCTCTACTTGTTATGCCCAATATAATTTTACTGCAGTCAGTTGCTATGTTAAGCGCATCAATTTACTTTGTTTCAAATGATATTGTTCCATTCAGTTATCTTTGGACAAGCTATTTCCTTACAGACTGGTTTAGAATTATCTTTAGTTTGTGGGCTCAGGCACTATGGAGCTTACCAATATTTTTATGGTTAATGTTTGCTGGAACTTACGCAAGAAGGCCTGTTATAGGAGCAGCGGTGCCACTCGTGGCAACAATTGTACTAGAGCGTATTATCTTCAAAACTAATGAAGTATGGGGATTCATAGATAATAGACTTGGCTTTTGGAGCAGGGCAGACAGTTTTCCCATAGCTTTAGAAGAGATTCGTGTAGTCGATATTTCAGATATTATATTAATGTTATCTACTCAGGCTTTTTGGATTGGGATGATTGCTAGCGCTATTTTAGTAGCAGGAATTGTCTATACACGCTCAACAAATAATGATTATACAGTCGAATAAAAAATAGATTTGACCTAGAAGCTTACCCTCCATACAATGCCCACTTTCGGCCCGTTCGTCTAGTGGTTAGGACATCTGGTTTTCATCCAGGCAACAGGAGTTCGATTCTCCTACGGGCTACCACCACCTTAAATTATTTATTTAAATACTCTTTATTTGTTTTACTTATGAAGTAGTATTCTCTTAATAAAGGAGAAATTCGATGAAAATATTAAAATATTTCAGCTTGGTTTTGGGCCTTATCAGCCTTAATCTTTTTTCAATGCATCATGAGTCTACAAATGAAGATGTTGCTAGAGGTTGGATAGAAGCTGGCTATACCGGAAAAGATGAAGCTATTTCTTATGTTCAAAAACACATGGCAGAAGACGGCAGAAACTACCCTGGTCGTTATGTTGGTTTTGGTTTTACTTACAACCCTGATGCTGAACCCGGGACTATGGTTATAACCGCTATAACACCTGAAAGCCCGGCTTCAAAAGTCTTAGAAGTTGGAGACCGTTTTACTTCAGTAAATGGTATTGAAGTAAATGAAGAAAATATGGATAGATTAAATTTTAGAGGAAAGCCAGGAGAGGAGGTCAATACAACTCTTGAGAGAGATGGAAAAGCTCTAAGTGTCTCTGTTGCCAGAGGCATAATCTCTGCTAATTATTCAAAAGCTGAAGTTTTAAATAATATGAAATCAGGAAATGCTGACGAATGGGTTCCAGAGGAATCAAATATTATAGAAGTTCTCAGTAATGACTCAGTTGTTTATGTACTGCACCAATCCAAAGACACTGAAAAATCATCTGGTTTATCCTTTGAAGCGGTAAGTATGCACAGGTTTACATTTAATGATGCAGGTAAAGTAGCCAGCATCAGGAATCTTTCAGAAGATCGATTTGTACTAGAACAACAAGGTTTTACTATATCTAGATAGACTAAGCTATATCAATAAAATCTGATGAACTTTTTTGATTCAGTAATATCTGCATTCAAGAATTATGTAAATTTTTCTGGTAGAGCTACTAGATCAGAGTTTTGGTGGTTCTTCCTTTTCTGCATTCTTCTTTATATGCTCACTTTCAGCTTGAGTGTAGAAGAATTCAATAGCGCTCTATCTAATTCAGAATTACAGAATGGCAACCCCGCTCAATTAGTTGGGTTATTTATCCAATCTTGGTTTGGTGTTGCTTTTTTAGTAACTTTTATTCCATCTATAACTATAGCAGTTAGAAGGTTTCATGATTTAAATATGTCTGGATGGTGGTATGTTGGTTTGCAGATTGCTCCGTCCTTGCTTCCAAGTATTTTTATTTTTAATTTAATTTCTCTTATGGCCCTTTTTCTTTTTGTATATTTTATGGCGCAGGAAGGAGGAGAGGATAACCGTTTTGGTCCCAATCCTTTAAGTGAAGAAATTTAAATTATTTAATTGGAGATAGAATCTCTTCGGCCATTTTCACCCAATAGGTCGCGCCGATAGGTAAGACTTCATCATTGAAGTCATAGCCTGGATTATGGATCATACAAGATCCCTCTCCATCTCCGTTTCCAATCCAAATATAGCTACCAGGTTTTTCTTGAAGCATATAAGCAAAGTCTTCAGATCCCATTCCAGGAGTTGGGGACAGATTAACCATGTCCTCTCCTGATATTTTTTGAGCAACTTTTCCTGATAACTCTGCTTCGTCAGTTGTATTGATTGTCGCAGGATATCTATGTTCAAAATCAAATTCAAAATTAGCATCGTATGCTGCACAAATAGAACTGGTGATCTGTCTCATCTGTCTTTCTAATTGATTCTGAACTTTTGGTGAAAAGCACCTGGTGCAACCTTTGATTTCTACTTCATTTGGAATGACGTTATAAGCATCTCCGCCATGAAATTGAGTAACACTTAATACAACAGGTTCTTGAGGGTCAATGTATCTGCTCACGATAGATTGATAAGCATCTATAACCTTGGTGCCAATAATTATAGGATCTATAGTTGTTTGAGGCATTGCGGCATGTCCACCTTTTCCTATTATCTTTACATTAAAGATGTCAAAAGCCGCCATGATCGGTCCTGGCTTTATTGCAAATGATCCTACTGGCATCCCTGGAATGTTGTGCATTCCATAAACAGACTCAACGGGATATTTATCAAACAATCCCTCATCTATCATGGCTTTACCGCCTCCTTCGTTTTCCTCTGCAGGCTGAAAGATAAAGTTTACGGTTCCATCAAAATTACCTTTCTCTGCTAAATACTTTGCTGCCCCTAAAAGCATAGTTGTGTGCCCATCATGTCCACAAGCATGCATTTTTCCTGGATTTTGAGACTTATGAGCGAAGTCATTGGCTTCGTGAATTAAAAGAGCATCGAGATCTGCTCTTAACCCTATAGATCTATTCCCAGTACCTTTTTTCAAGGTACCCACAACGCCAGTTCCAGCTATACCTGTTTCAACTTCTATACCAAAACTTTCTAATTTCTCTGCAACTATCTTTGCTGTTCTGTGTTCTTCAAATGCAATTTCTGGATGAGAATGAATATCTCTTCTCCAGTTTTGCATTTCCGGTTGCAGTTTAATCAAGTCTTTTATAATTTCCATAGATCAAATTTATATCTATTAAATCTCCAGAGCAAGAATAAATTGAAGTGTTATATAATGCCCTAAAAATATATCTGATCATGACAATAACAATGAAAGAGGTTAGAGAAGAGATAGATCTTCTTGATAAAGAACTAGTTCTACTTCTAGCACGAAGACAAAAATGTATCGAAATGGCCGCGTTGGTAAAAAATGATGAGAATCTCATAATTGATGAAGAAAGAATCGAAGATGTTATTTCCAAAGTTACAAGCTTCGGTGATTCGTGCGGATTAAGCAAAGATATAGCCGAACCTCTTTGGAGAAAATTAATCGAATTATCAATACAACATGAGTTTCAAGAATTAGATCTATTAAAATCTAATAATTAGACTATTTCTCTTCTACTTTTCTTAGTTGAAAGATTTTTTAAACTCATCTATCTTGGATGGGTTTAAAAATTACTTATGACAAACATGAAAGACACTGAACTAACTTACCTAGGCACCAGCTCCAAAGAACATTTTCAGGAGTTGGATGAGATCTTTAAATCTGTTGAGGCATCAATGGGTTACCTTCCTAATGCTTATTTGACAATGGCAGAGAAACCGGAACTTCTGAAGGCCTTCTCAAATCTTGCAATGACTATTTTTATGTCTAATGAGATAGATATTGGTACAAAGCAACTGATAGCGCTCGGTTCTAGTCTCTCCTCAGGATGTAAATATTGCCAGGCCCATACATCACATGCAGCAGAAAGGGCAGGTATTAATGAGGAAAAAATAGCTGATATTTTGAGGTATTCTGAAAGTGATAAATATTCAGATGCTGAAAAAACAGTCTTAGATGTTGCATTTGCTTCCGGCAGGACACCAAATCAAACTACTAAAGAGCACTTTGAGAATTTAAAAAAATATTATTCAAAGACTCAAATAGTGGATATAGTTTCAGTTATCTCATTGTTTGGGTATCTAAATAGATGGAATGACACCATGGGTACATTATTAGAAGATATACCAGAAGAGTTTGTTGAAAAAAAATTAAAGCCTTTGGGCTGGGTCTAGGAGAGAAAAATGGAAATACCATATGAAAAAACAATCGCCGATCTATTTCGATGGAGAGTTGCTGAATCAGGAGGCGATGTAGCACACAAGTTTATAGATGTTGAGACAACTTATAATGAGCTCGATTCTTATGCCAACAAGGTCGCGCAAGGGCTTATTGGTTTAGGTTGTAAACCGGATAGCAGAGTCGCTTTTCTAGGTAAGAACTCAGACTTATTCTTTGAATTTCTCTATGGAACCATTAAGTCAAATACCGTAACTGTAGGTATCAATTGGAGATTAGCTCCCCCAGAAGTTGCTTACATAATCAATGATTCTAAAAGTGAAGTTTTGCTTGTTGGTCCTGAGTTCTTTGGATTAATAGAAGAAATAAAGAACGACATACCTACTGTTAAAAAAATAATAACTGTAGGTGGTAATCATGAAGAGTGGGAGGATTATATTGTCTGGAGGGATTCGCAGGAAAATCTAGATCCTATGTTAGAAAGCAAGGGTGATGATGACGTCATACAGCTTTATACATCCGGTACTACTGGCCACCCTAAAGGAGTCCAATTAACTAATGATAATTTTAGTAGTTGCTTCTTAATGAATGAAGACTCTATGTACAGGGAGATGAATGAAGGTGAGATAAATCTTGTATGTATGCCAATATTCCACGTAGCAGGCACAAATATGGGTCTCGCTGGTATGGTAACCGGAGCAAAGAACATAATCATTCCTGAGGTTGATCCAACACTCATACTTAGGTTAATTGAAGAAGAAAGAATACAACATGCTCTTTTTGTTCCGGCAGTCATTCTATTCTTAGTTCAACATCCAGATGCAGAAAATACTGATTTCTCTTCTTTAAAGACAGTAATTTATGGAGCTTCACCTATCACTGATGATACGTTAATCAAGGCTATGGACTTGATGCAATGTGATTTCTGGCAAGTCTATGGATTAACAGAAACAAATGGGGCGATAACCTTTTTATATCCTGAAGATCATGATGTTTCGAGAGGAAAATTGAGATCCTGCGGAAAGGCGGGCAAGGATGTTGGTTTAAGAGTCGTAGATTCAGATGATAATGATGTCCCAGTAGGAGAGGTGGGCGAAGTAATTATTCAATCTTTAAATAATATGAAGGGCTATTGGAATAGACCAGAAGCTACAGCAGAATCAATCAAAGATGGATGGTTTTATTCAGGAGATATTGGTTACTTTGATGACGAGGGGTTTTTATATATTCATGACAGAGTAAAAGACATGATTGTTTCAGGAGGAGAGAATATTTACCCAGCCGAAGTGGAAAATGCATTACTGAGCCACCCTCAGATTGCTGATGCAGCAGTTATAGGGATTCCTGACGATAAATGGGGAGAAGCGACAAAAGCATTTATAGTGCAGAACGAAGGCGATCCTCTTGAAGAGGCTGAAGTTATTTCTTATGTACGAACTCAAATTGCAGGTTACAAATGTCCCAAGACAGTCGAGCATATAGAGGCATTACCTAGAAACCCTTCTGGCAAAATTCTTAGAAAAGATCTAAGAGCTCCTTACTGGGAAGGAAAAGAAAGAAACGTTTCTTAGGTTAAGATTGGCGTTTACGTTAGACGAAAGACTTGAAGAAGATACCTATTTTGTAGGAGATTTACCTTTGTGTAGAGTCTTATTAATGAATGTTTCTAATTTTCCATGGATTATTTTAGTACCAAGATTAGAGGGTATGACTGAACTTTTCCACTTAAACGAATCTGAGCAGATTGATTACCAAAAAGAGACAAACTATCTATTAGAAGCTATGGCCGAGATATATAGTTCTCATAAGATGAATATAGCCAGTTTAGGTAATCTTGTTCCTCAATTACATACACATATTATAGCTAGATTTAAAGATGATGCTGCTTGGCCAAATCCTGTTTGGTCTCATCAGAATATGAGTAAATATCAAGATACTCAATCATCCTTTGAGATTGACAAGATTCGAAAGCTTGTTGATGATTACGTCTAGGGAGAAAATTATGAATAAGTTTAGTCCGGAAGTTTTTGAAAACAAAGATTTACCTTTTACGGTAAATAGACTCAGCCCAACAATTGGTGGCGAGATTCTTGGGATAGATTTATCTCAACCTATTGATTCTCAAACAAAGGATTTAATCTATGAGGCCTTATTGGTTTACAAGGTTATCTTTTTTAGAGAACAGAACATCTCTACTGAACAACATCTAAATTTTTCTAAGAATTTTGGTGATCTAGAGATACACCCTTTTGCACCAAAAAAAGATCTATTCCCTGAAGTGTTGGTTATAACTCACAATGAAAAGAGCAGGGGTAGAGAGAATACTTGGCACTCAGATGTTACATGGAGAGAAAAGCCTTCCTTAGGCTCTGTATTAAGAATGATTGAAAAGCCTCAGCATGGAGGAGATACATTATTTGCTGACATGTATGCAGCTTATGAAGGGCTCAGTGATGAGATAAAAGAGAAGCTTGAAGGGACTATCGCTGTTCATGATTTTGCAAATTTCAGAAACCGTTTAATAAAAGAAGGTAAGTCTGATGAGGAAATTGAAGCTTTCAATAAAGAGTATCCTATGCCTGAGCACCCTGTAGTAAGAACACACCCTGATACCAATAAAAAGGTTCTTTATGTGAATGCTGCATTCACTCAATATATCAAGGACTGGGATCCTGAAGAGTCAAAAGAGATGCTGAAATTTTTATATTCAAGGGCATCTGTACCTGAATACCAATGTCGTTTTGCATGGCAAGATAATTCTATAGCCTTTTGGGATAATAGGGCCTGCCAACACTATGCAAATTCTGATTATTGGCCTAACGTTAGAAAGGTAGAAAGAGTGACCATTATTGGGGATCGACCCTACTAGTTTTCCTTAGATAAAAAGTAATATAAATGCATAAGAATTCAGTTATAGACTGGTCTCTCATTATTGCTATAGGTATAGCATGGGGGTCGTCTTTTCTTTTTATAAAAATTTCAGCTCCTGAAGTCGGCCCTATTACTTTGGTTTTCTCAAGATTACTAATTGCATCCATGATATTAAGCCCTTTCTTTATTACAAAAGAACATCTCAGGAATATAAAAGAAGATTTTCCGTCAATTCTCTTTCTTGCTTGCATAAATGCTTCAATCCCTTTCTATCTCTTCTCTAGAGCCGCTATTGATCTCAATGCAGGAACTATGTCTGTCTTGAATGGAACAACTCCTTTATTTGCTTTCATCATTGCTAGTTTATGGTTAAGACTTGGTTCAAATTGGACCCAGTTATTAGGTATATTTATTGGCATGGTTGGTTTATTTATATTTGTAGGATACGAGTCTCTGGAATTCTCTTTATTTGCGTTAATACTCTGTCTTTTGGCGTCTTTCTTCTATGCCTTTAGTTCAAATTTTATTTTTACTACTAAAGAAATCGATGCCACTTATTTAGCATCTATGACACTCTTGGTTGCGACTTTTTTAGTATTCCCTTTCACTTTTCTTGAGAACGGATTAAACCTAAATCATCCCAATGAAGTATTGCTAAGCGTTTTTCTCTTAGGATTCTTATGCACAGGTTTAGCGTATATGGGTTATGTAGTTTTAATTAAAAGAGTAGGCCCAGTTAAAGCTTCTACCGTAGTTCTAATTGTTCCTGTCTCTGGCATGTTATGGGCAAATATATTTCTTGATGAAGCGATCACTCCAACAATGCTCATGGGTTGCCTTCTAATTATTACGGGAGTAGGACTGGTTAACTTTTTTAAGGACGAAGCTTCTAGTTAGAAGCTCTGCTTAAATAAACCACGCTGTGGTCGTCATAGTCCTTCGTGCCGACCTCTTTGAATCCGAAACTTGAATGAAAGGCTAGAGAAGGATCATTTCTAGGGATTGTATTTACTTCACAGCAAGTTTCTACGTTTAGGTCTTTAGCAATATCTATAGTTTTTTTATAAATCATACGTCCCAATCCTTTTCTTCTATGACCATCTTTTATGGCTATTCTATCCACATAAAGAAAAGGGAAATTTTGTGAATTAAAAAAATCATAGTTGAGCGAGTCGTAAGTTTGCCCCTCTCTCATTAGGATTATAAATCCTGCTATCTCATTCTCTCTAATAACGATGACATGACTGCTCCAGTTTATTAATTTTTCCAGCCTCTCAAGATCAGGAACATCACCAACCTCGGGAATATTTTCTTGATTTATATTCCAGATCTCTTCTAGATCAGATGCCAGAAAGGGTGCTTGTAGAACTTCTAATTTATACAATAATTAGCTCAATTCTAGACCTTCGAGAGTTCCTTTAGATCTCCACTTCTCCATAAGAGAGAAAAACTCAATAGGGCCGCCACCATAGGTGTTATTTTGAGGTGTCTGGTTAACTTTTCCTTCGTTGTTATAGTAACCAGGAGTACAGTTTTCTTGAAAATCAGCAGTTAATCTGGCTTTATCGATGATTGTCTCTATCCATTTTTCTTCTGCTTCTTGAGACGCTTCTATTCTCGTAGCTCCCTTATCTTTTGCCACTTTAAGAATATGAGCTAAATGAATACTTTGTTCATCTAAGGAATAGGTATAAGTTGCTGTGAAACCTGATTGCGCAGGGCCAAAAAAGAAAGAGTTAGGAAATCCTCTACTGTGCATACCATGAAATGTTGCCAGACCATTTTCCCATTTTTTTGATACAGTCAATCCATTACTTCCATGAATTTGATACCCAGCTCTTCTGCTGTAGTCAGTGCCTACTTCAAACCCTGTTGCAAAAATAATGCAATCCACTTCATACTCTTTACCTTCAAAAACAATTCCGTTTTCAGTTATTTCTTCTAATCCCTTTCCGTCGGTATCTACCAATTCAACATTTGGGTTATTGAAGGTTTTAAGATATTCATCATGAAAACAAGGACGTTTACAAAATTGATTGTAGTAAGGCTTTAAAGACTCAGCAGTATCTTTATCTTCAACAACTTCATCTGCTCTGGCTCTAACCTTTTCCATTTTTTGAAAATCGGCCATTTGCATTGCATTTCTTAAATCCATAGCCTCAGTTACTTTTTCAGTCATGTAAGACTTAAATCCTGCTTTGTACATTTTGGGAGAAAAAATACCCGACATAGCCCAACTAGCCATCTTAAGTTTTGACGGAGCTTTTTGTCTTAAACTACCAAAGAGCAGCCTAAATGCTTCTGTCCATCCATCAGATACCAGGTCTTCTTTAACCATTCCACCAGTCAACAGAGTCTCAAAGTTTTTTCTTCTATTATCATGCCATCCTTTGGGTTGCGTAGAAATCCAGTCAGGATCCGTTGGTTGATTATTTCTTACGTCAATAGAGGAGGGAGTTCTTTGAAACACATATAGTTTTTCTGCAGAAGCTCCAAGATGAGGAACGCATTGGACGGCTGTTGCACCGGTTCCAATAATAGCTACTTTTTTATCTTTCAAGTTTGCAAGATCTCCATGAGAAGATCCACCTGTGTAGTCGTAGTCCCAACGACTTGTATGAAAAGTATGACCTTTATAATCATTGATCCCCTTAATAGCTGGTAATTTAGGTCTATTCAGAGGTCCGTTTGAATGCACTATATATCTTGCTCTTAGTTCATCTCCTTGATTGGTTTTGACTGTCCATCTAAGAGATTCTTCATCCCAATCAGTTGAAGTGACTTCAGTTTGCATGCAAGCATTTTCGTAAAGCTTGAACTTTTCGCATATAACTTTGCAATACTCCAGGGTTTCAGGGGCATTTGTATACTTTTGTTGAGGTACAAAACCAGTTTCTTCTAAAAGTGGAAAGTAAATATAAGACTCAATATCGCAAGAAGCCCCAGGGTAACGATTCCAATACCAAGTCCCTCCAAAATCTCCGCCTTTCTCTATGATTTTAAAATCATCAATACCTTGTTCTCTCAATCTAGCCCCGGCAAGCATACCGCCAAAGCCACCGCCAATAATTACGACTTCAATATCTTCTTTGATAGCTTCGCGATTGATTGCTTCATCAATATAAGGATCTTCAACAAAGTATGAGAATTCACCTTTCACTTCTTGGTACTGATCATTACCATCCTGTCTCAGGCGTTTATCTCGCTCTTCTCTATATTTTTTCCTGAGATGATCAGGATCAAAATCAAAACTTTCTAATTCAACTGCCATAAAATTTCCCCTTAGAAAAAATATTAATTTAAATTCTCAAAAATTTCACCAAATTATGAAGTTATAAATTTATCTATATATTACCCGATATTAAGTTTAAAAATTCCATACGAGATTTTTGATTATCTCTAAATACTCCCAACATTCTACTGGTTATAGTACTAGAGCCATGTTTATTTACTCCACGACTGCTCATACACTGATGTTCAGCATCTATTACAACAGCTACTCCTTTTGGCTGTAGAACTCTATCAATGGTATCAGCAATTTGAGCGGTCATAGTTTCCTGAGTTTGCAGTCTCTTTCCGTACATATCTACAACTCTAGCCAACTTACTTAAACCCACAACTCTTTGATCGGGAAGATAGGCTACATGTGCTTTACCTATTATAGGTACCATGTGGTGCTCGCAATGAGATTGAAGAGGAATATCTTTTACAAGAACTATTTCGTCATATCCTTCTATTTCTGAAAATACCTTAGACAGTATTTCTTCTGGATCTTGACCATATCCTTCATAGAATTCTTCGTAAGATTTTACTACTCTTTTAGGTGTTTCAATGAGGCCTTCACGTGCCGGATCGTCTCCCGCCCACGATATAAGGGTTCTTACTGCTTCCTCGGCTTCTTCTCTTGAGGGTTTATTGTTCATTTATATTTTTTATTGTTAATGAAGAGTTAATTATACATAACTAAATGTCAATAAAATGTCTATGGATTAAAATTATTAATAGATATAAATTACCCAAACAAATTAATAATTGGAGAGGATATGAGTACTTTTGAAACACCAAATTTTTCTGTAGATCTGTCAGGGCAGGTTGCTTTGGTTACTGGAGCTTCCTCGGGACTTGGGTATAGGTTTGCTAAGATTCTCGCTAAGTGTGGAGCCAAAGTTGCGCTAGCGGCTAGAAGAGTTGAAAAATTAGAGGCTTTAGATAAAGAAATCCGAGACGATGGAGGAGACTGTGCGGTTGTTCCCTTGGATGTAATGGATAGAGACAGTATCCGTAATGCAGTAGATGTAGTAGAGAATCAGCTTGGCTTGATAACAACGCTCATTAACAATGCCGGCATGGTGGATGCCCAGTGGGCAATTAAACAAGACGAAGCCTTAATAGATGGTGTCATCGATACCAATCTTGTTGGCCCTTATCTTCTCTCAAATGAGGTTGCTAGAAGACTTATCAAAAGTGAAAAGCCCGGACGAATGGTTAATATTTCTTCTATGGCTGCTTTTAATACTGGTCCTAATTCTGCAGCTGTTCTGTATTCAACTACTAAATCAGCTATTGTGAGAATGACCGAGTCTTTAGCGGTTGAATGGGCAAAACATCACATTAATGTGAACGCTATAGCACCTGGCATATTCCATTCAGAAATGGCGGACAAAATGCTAGAGAGAATAGGGGATGTGAGCAAAGGGTTACCTAGAAAAAGAATATGCGTGCCCGAACAAATGGATTCAACTTTATTATTTTTGGTATCGCCATCTTCGGAATGTGTAACCGGAACTTGTATAAAGATTGACGACGGACAAACTGCTCGATAAATCTTACTATGGGCAATCTCTACTTAACATATAGAGAAGGTTTTCCCCAGGACCTAAAAAGCCCGTTTCTTGAATATCCGGACGGCTCCTTAATTACTTATGAAGAGCTAGAAGAACAATCAAGCCAATACGCTAATGGTTTCTCTGATTTGGGCTTGCAGCCAGGAGATCGTGTATCAGTACAAGTAGATAAATCACCTGAAGTTATTTTCATATATCTTGCGTGTTTAAGATCTAATCTAATCTTTCACCCTTTAAACACTGCCTATAAAGAAAGTGAATTATCTTTCTTTTTAGACGACGCTAAACCATCAGTCTTTATTTGCCAAAAAGAAATATACGAAAACATATCCTCACTAGGGTTAAAGAAAGAACCTCAGCATGTCTTTACACTTCTTCCTTTGGAGGGAGAGTCAATCCAGAGTATAAAAAGAAAGGGTGATCATGAGATTGTGGATTGCTCAGAAGAACATACAGCCGCCTTACTCTATTCTTCGGGAACTACCGGAAAACCTAAAGGCATTATGTTAACTCACGGAAATATTGGATCTAATGCCTTGGCATTAAAAGAGGCTTGGAATTTTACCCAAGAAGATTGCTTGCTTCATGCATTACCTATTTATCATGTTCATGGTCTCTTCGTAGCTCTTGGGTGTGTTTTTCTATCAGGCTCTAGAGTGCTATGGATGAATGCATTTGATGCAGATGAAGTTCTAAAGATACTACCTAAATGCTCAGTAATGATGGGGGTTCCTACTTACTACACCAGACTTCTTTCGAATCCGAAGCTTAATAACGATACCACGGCCAATATTCGAGTCTTTATATCAGGCTCCGCCCCTTTATTAGAAGATACCTTTAATGAATTTCGCTCTAAAACAGGCCATTACATTTTGGAGAGATATGGCATGACTGAAACCAATATTATTTGCTCTAATCCTATTGCAGGTAAACGCAAACCTGGGACTGTTGGTTTGCCCTTGGAAGGACAAAGTCTTAGGATCGTAGATGATAGTTTAAATAATCTTGATAAGGATGAGATAGGCAATATTCAAGTAAAAGGACCTAATGTATTTAATGGTTATTGGAACTTACCTGAGAAGACCAAAGAAGATTTCAGCTCAGATAATTTTTTTAATACTGGAGATAAAGGTTTTATCGATCAAGATGGTTATTTAACAATCGTTGGCAGGTCGAAAGATATGATTATTTCTGGAGGGTTAAATGTTTACCCTAAAGAAATTGAATCATTAATAGATGACTTAGACGGAGTAGGGGAATCGGCAGTGATTGGCCTCAAAGACAATGACCTGGGAGAGAAGGTAGTTGCTGTGGTTGTTAGACAAGATAAATCAGAAATAACTGAAGATGAGTTAATTACAACTCTTAAGCAGGACATTGCAGGTTTTAAAGTTCCTAAACAAGTAATTTTTATAGACGAATTACCTAGAAACGCTATGGGTAAAGTTCAAAAGAATGTTCTTAGAGATAATTATCAGTAATCGTTTATAATGCGTGCTCAAGCGAGATTGGTATAGTGGTATTACGCAACCTTGCCAAGGTTGAGAGACGAGTTCAATTCTCGTATCTCGCTCCAATATCCTCAATTA